>DATFLS010000405.1:0-4794 GCA_035267465.1 bacterium | reverse complement strand
CCGCCGGTGAGGAGTCGTTTACCAAAATCGAGAAACTGGTCATGACCTGGAAATAAAAAATAACTTTTCACAGGAAAGTAGGACGATGATGAAAAATATACAACATATATTCGTCATAATAGTGAGTAGTACTATAATGATTTGCGGTACCCTATCCGCCCAAACCCAGGCCTTCCTGGACATCGGCGTGAATCCCCGGTCCGAAGCCCTGGGCGCGACTCAGTTCGGAAGTGGGGCCAATGCCTTAAGCATCTTTACGAATCCGGCCCAGCTTGCGCAGATCTCCGGTCTTCGGGCTTCGACGGTCATGACCCAATGGATTGCCGACATCACCCATTACGGTGGGGCTATGACGTACAATCTGGGCACCCCCGGCACCATCGGCCTGACCGGGATCTGGATGGACTACGGAACATTTACCCGGACAACCGGCGCTCCCGGCACGGCAGACGGCTATGCGACCACAGGCGAGTTCTCGGTGACAGAGTACGCCATCGGGGTGGCCTACGCCCATCCCCTGACGTCGAAACTCTCGTTGGGAGGCCACCTGCAATATGCGGCGCTGAGCCTTCCCACCATTGCCAGCGCTTCAGGTACTGTCAGTGACCAGGCGACCAAAAGCCAAATGGTGTTCCATGTCGGCACCGTGTACACGCCGGGCTGGAAGCACCTGCGGCTGGGTGCCCACCTGCAGCAGAGCGGCCTCTCCCCGCAGGGACGCCAGGGCGCTCTAATGCCCGGCCAGATGACCCTGGGCGGAGCGCTGGATCTGCTGGAGTTTCTACCCGGCACCGGGTGGGCGCGCAGCAGCGATCTGACCCTGGCGTATGACTGGCTGCAAGATAGAGGGGCGCGCACCCGGCAGCATCTGGGACTGGAGTACGCCCTGCAGGATGTGCTCTTCCTCCGGGGCGGCTACCGGTTCGGGTACGACCAGCAGGGCCTGACCGCCGGCCTGGGTGTCCGGATGCTTCTAGGCACGACCGCCCTGCAGGTGGATTATGCTTATAGCGATTTCGGAACGTATTTCGGGACAGTGCACCGATTTGGGTGCGGAGTAGCGCTATGGTAATTCATTGCATAATGAATTGTGTCAGGGCTGATGCTTCCCTGGCAGAGTCAGTGTGGGTGACATTACAAGGGCAGCTGAATTCAGCTGCCCTTTTTATCGTATTTCAATATGAAGCGATACGAACGGAAAAATACTTCCCAATAATGTACAACGGTGAATGCCGAAGTATTGGGGGACGAAAGTAAAAGATCCGGCCAGAATCCCAGAGGAACCCATTTTCTTCGTGTTTACACCCGTGCTATACATCTTTTAAAGTCCGTTTACACTCCTCCACAAACCGCCGGGCCACGCCCCGCATACCCCCTCGGGCCAGTCGGATAAAAGCATACTTGATGATCTCATAGACGTAATACAGCCGCTGTCGAATCCGGGCCCGTTCATTCTCCGGACGCTCCCTCCCATATCCCCGGAAAAAATCCTCAGTACTGTAGCCATAAGTATCGAGGACAGCAAATTCCAGTTCCGGATCGCCGAACATGCCCCGGTCGAAGTCCAGAATGCCGGTGATGGTCCCATCTCTGGTAAGGATATTTGCACTCCAGAGATCCAGGTGCAGCAGGACCGGCTCCGGCTGGTGCAGCACTTCCCGATGCTGCTTATATCTTGCAAGGAACCAGTCGAATTCAGATTTATCTATGGCACCGGCTTTTAGACAATCGGTGAAGATCCGCCGGACATAGTCCAGGAAGGCCTCCCGCCAGGACTGTTTGCGCGGCAGATCTCGTTCGGGATAGCCGTAGTAATTCCCGGTGATTTCGTGGAGCTGGCGCACGAACTCTCCCAACTCGGTATGGGAGAACCGGCCGGAGCCGCCGGGAAGATACTTCATAATCATATAGTCCGCATCGATGATCTCCCTGCGAAAATCGTGATAGTAGATCTCCGGCGCCGGGACTTCGGTCTGATTTAACACCAGATTATGAATGACCGGCTCGCTGTGCATCATTTGTTCCTCATAGAACAATTTGGGGAGATCATCCGGCGGCGCAATCCGGAGGACATACTTATCGGAAGAATAGCGCTGGTCCCCATTCTCTGTCTGCACCAGGAACAACTGATTATACAGTCCGTCTCCGCCGAAATCCTGAACGGAGTGGATTTTCAGGGAGGGATCGAATCTGTTGAAAATCTGCTGAACGGTTTTGGGCGGGTACTTCCTCAATAGAGCTTTCTATGTCTTCGTTGCCGATCCAACCTATAACATGTTATGCCAAAATACCGAGTTGTAATGAATTATGAAAATTATGTTAAAAATAATGCAGATGAACTTTTAACCTTTCGGTCCAATGTTAATTGAATTCATCCTCTATTGCTACATTCTGTGAAACCGGGATAAACAAGGGCACTATGATGAATTCTCATGTTTTTCAGGTTCCACCAGCTTCCCGTGTACATATTTGTGTAAAATACTGGAAACCAGGGTTTGATAGGGTAAACCCTCTTCCAGAGCACGCGCCTTGAGCGCACGTAAATCCTGGCCGGATATGCGTATATTCATGCGGGCATCTTTCCGGGTGGTTTCAGACGCCATCCCTTGCGCTTCTCTAATCGCTTCTTCAAGATGTCCAACAGAGTGCCATTCACCCTGTTCAACACTCTCAATTAATTCTTGCTCTTCTTCATTTAAATATTTCATTATTCTATCCTTCTTCCTTTAAATAGACGCTGGTGTATTTCCTGCTCGGAAAGGCCGTAATCAATATCCTGGAATCTCCGCTATCTCTGAAAGGCACAACCCAGGCGTAATTATCAATATTCAGCACATAAAGTCTTTGTCCTGCATACTTTTCACTGTTCGGATGTTCAAGAACATCAAGCAGGTCTCCTTCCTGTAACGCCACCAGTATCCTTTCGAATGATATGTTTCGTTCTGTTTTTAAAAAATCATTTTTTCTCTCATTCCATCGGAATTGCATGTTTTATTATACAAATATGTGTGCCTTATGACAATACAATTTTTACAGGTGTTTCTGATAGTTGCATAGCTGGCATAAGTTCACTTTTTAAAAATTCACCGAAGTTCGCGCAAGAGATTCTCCAGCTCCTCAGTCACCTCTGTTAATTCCCCGGCCGATGCAGGAGGATCCTCCCCGATCAGCGGATTCAGCCGGCTGACCTCCGCCTGGCGTGTCAGTGCATTTATTGCACGGAAGACACGACTCTCGAGACCGGGAACGTGATGCCCTTCTGCCAGGGTCTTGTACCCGAAGAACGCTTCCGCATGCAGCTGCCAGATGATGGCGGTCCGGTGGAGCAGGGCCAGCCGCCAGTAGAGATCGTCATACTGGTCGGCTGTCAGATGCGGTCTGGCCTGGCGCAGATACTCCAATGATTCCTCGGCCAGCGCGATGGCGGTATCTTTTTCCGACAGAATCCATTCCAGAGTCCCCGGATCCGGATGCTGCAGTTGCTGTTCCCGCTGTTTGTATTCCGGCTGATCCGGCTTCCATTTGGCGATGGTCCGGGACTGGATATGTCCGTTGGCATAGTCAAACGACGGCAGTTCGGAATGGTTGGTGATCCAGAATTCCCGGGCGAAGAAACTCCGGTTCACCACTTCAAAGGATGGTTTCAGTGCTTTTTCTATCAGATCCGACGCCTTCGCTCCATAGTGCTTCATTGTCCATTCGTCCCAGATATCCCGGGCGGTGACCGCCGGATCTTCCGTAAGACGGTACAGGGTATACAGATTGATGTTGTTGGGGGTAGAGACGGCATCATACCCGCCGTGATCGATCCGGGCGTTGTATCCCACCACACCGGGCTGGCGAAGATCGTACCGCCAGCGGTATTCGAAATACTCCGGGCTGGTATAGAGGATCCGGTTCTTTCCGGTGAATTCCGACGAACAGTCGAACTCCACAATCAATTCCCGCTCCGGGAATTTACCGATCATCGGATTATGGGGATAGTACGGCTGCCAGTCGTGGGGCACGCACTTGGACTGCAGCATGACCCGCTCGTGCACCTGGTCAAGCCCCGCGGCGAACCACTCCAGCTGCTGCGGTTCGTACAGAAAGGATCGGACCACAAAATCCTTGTTATACTTCCGGCACATATCATCGATGGTATTGATCATCCGGGCAAACCGGTCCGGCATGGAGAGTTCGGATTGAACCTCCTCCTCGCTGAAAATCTTATACTCGGTTTCGTGAAAGGTCAGGAGGATGCCGTCGAATTCGGGAAAATCGGTGAACAACTGTTCGTATTTGTTTTCCAGCCAATCCCAGAATCCCGGACGATCCAGGTAAACCCTGTCGTTGTCCAGGTAGCGCTCCGGCACGTCTTCCTCCAGCTCATGAATCCAGATCCAGGCCTTCAGATCCAGATCGTGGGCTACCTGCGCCAGGGTTCTGAGCTGTTTTCCCCGGCCGGAATTCTCGTCCAACTGCGACACCTGCCGGATCATTCCATGGGAATACACTACCGTGTTGATATTATATTCGGGTGCCTTCTGCAACGTTTTTTGCACATACGGCACATCCATCTCATGGAATTGCCAGGCCCGATACGACACCAAGGGCTCAGCATCGGACTGAACAGACAGTAAACTCATCAAAATCACAACAATCAACAATGATATCCGCTTCATTTACTATTTCTCCCTCAATGTGATATCTCAGAAATACAATTATAATTTAGAAATATAGGCGTAATTGCAATTGCTGCTATATTTATTGTTTATTTCAATTCGTGTTCATTCGCGTATATTCGTGGCTCCC
>DATFLS010000404.1:0-2726 GCA_035267465.1 bacterium | reverse complement strand
TCGATGGAGGAATGCGCCTGGTCGGACGTATATAACCGCAGCCGGGGAACATCTGAGCGGCCTGGCATTCCCATGTCACGGATCCGGAGGCCCAGCTGCTCCCGCGCCGCAGCAATGGCATGCATACTGCTGACTGACGCGGTGTCATACACTATCCCCCAGAAATCCTCCGGCAGTCCGATCATCTGCCGAAGCCAGTCCAGCGATACCTGCTCCAGTTCTGTGGCGGATGGACAGGTTTTCCAGAGCATGGCATTGATGTTCAGGGCTGTACTGACCAGGTCTCCGAGAATACCGGGGCCGCTGCCGGTGATGGAAAAATATGCGAAAAAGTCCGGATGATTCCAGTGGGTGACACCCGGCATGATAATCGATTCCAGGTCGGATAGAATATCCTCCATGGGTTCTCCCTGGTCCGGAGCGGCCGCCGGGAGTTGTTCGGTGATGTCACCGGGCTGCACGTCCGGGAGCACCGGAGTGGTCTCCAGGTTCTCAAAATGATCCCCGATCCAGTCGATTAGCCGGTGTCCGGATTCGCGGAACTCCCTGATTGGCATGTCACCGAAGTGTTGGTGCTTGGATTCCATAGAAAGTTCTCCGTTCTTGTTTTGGAAATTGTCCGTAGTAGAAGAATAATGAGTGAACAGTAGAGAGAAAAGAGTCCTTCACCGCCGCCCCAACATATACAGCTATTAGAAAATGAGCCATCCTGTCACCTGTATGTTGAGAGAGGAGCGGGATTCCTCTCCGAGAGTACCGAAGGTATTAGCTGTTTCAGGGGCAAATTCTGTATGCATCCTGGGGATTTATATGTGGGGTGCAGGCTACAGATATCTCCCCGCCCATGCCGCAATCAGGTCACCGACATACCGGGCGTCTTCCTCTTCCAGCATCAGGTGGCCCATTTGGTCCAGGGAAATTAGGCTTTTCGGTTGCTGGGCCGGTTCAAAGATCTCGTAGGCATTTTCGATGGCCACTGTCTGATCTTCCGGAGAATGAAGCACCAGCAGTGGCTTCCGCAGATTTCGGATGACCTCTGCCATGTGCTGTTTTTCGAGATCATGAAAAAACTGGCGCCGCAGCGTGAAAGTGCGTCCGCCTATGGTCACCTCCGCTGTGCCCTCCTCCATGGCAAGGTCTCGCTTCTCCCGGAGAATATGACTGAGATGCTCCGGACCGGAGGGCGCGGCAATTGTAACGACCGCCCGGATCGAATCAATCAGCCGGGCGGCCTGCAATATGGCGGCTCCACCCATAGAGTGTCCGATGAGCAGCCCGGGGGCGCTATATTCTGCATCCAGATAATCAGCGGCTGCCACCAGATCTTCGATATTTGTGGAGAAGTTACTCTCCGAGAAATCCCCTTCGCTTTCTCCGATCCCGGTGAAATCAAATCGCAGAGTGGCAATCCCGTGCCCGGCCAGGGTGGTGTTGATATTTTTAATTGGCTTTAAGTTTTTTCCGCAAGTAAAACAATGGGCGAAGAGTGCATATGCTCTGGCCGGCGTATCACCGGGAACATCCAGATATCCGGCCAGTGAGGCGCCGGTCTGATTCGTGAACTGTACACGTTGTGATGACATAGGTTCACCGTTCTGTTGGTTCTTGCCAGGATAATTCAGTAAACACATTCAATGTATGAAAATTGGAGGAGTTCATCGATAGTTAACTGACGTACGCAGCGTCGATCCGGGCGTGGTCAAATCTCTGGCAATATATTTTTGGCACATGATAAACATACGGTTCACAGGCTGATTTGTCCATTCCCCCTTTTTGATTTACACTTCTCGGTTTATTCAATCAAATGAGCAATAGTCCCGGAAGCTGGCGCCATTCTTCTGGATTATCTATGCAATACAGTATGGATGTTTGCTCCCGCACACTGGCAGGAAAAAACGATTGCCTCTCATCTGCGTTGATAATAAACTGTCAAATCTTCAATCGAATCCAGGACAGGAAATGAACGATGAAACGATATGTTTCTCTGCTGTTACTGACCATTATGGTGTGGGGATGCGGTGGGCAGGGAAATGAAAACTGGGTGCAAAAGCCCGATTTCAAAGAATATTTCCGACAAGCGGATGTGAACGGGGGTATTATTCTTTATCAGTTCCAACGCGATACCTATCTGGTGTATAATCCGCGTCGCGCCAAAAAGCGATATATCCCCGCATCCACCTTTAAGATTATGAATTCGTTGATCGCGCTGGAAACCGGGGTCATAAAAAACGAAGCGGAGGTCATTCCCTGGGATGGCGTGGACCGCAGTATCCGGGAGTGGAATGCCGATCACAACATGCGGACAGCCATCCGGTATTCCGTGCTCTGGTTTTATCAGGAACTCGCCCGCCGGGTGGGAAAGGAGCAGATGCAACGGTATGTCGAACTCGCCGGGTATGGAAACAAGGATATCGATGGAGCCATCGATCAGTTCTGGTTGACGGGAGATCTCCGGATTTCCCCGGAAGAACAGGTGGATTTTCTCGCGCGATTGTACCGCAATGATCTCCCGTTTTCCCAGCGATCTCTGGACATTGTCAAGGATATCCTCCTGCTCGAAACGACCGACATCTACCAGTTATATGGAAAAACCGGATGGTCACAAGCGTCTGTACCGCAGATTGGCTGGTTCGTGGGCTGGCTGGAAACGGCCGGCGAGGTATACTTCTTTGCCACCAATATCGATATAATCAAACCGGAGGATAACCGTGCCCGGTTCGATGTGA
>DATFLS010000403.1:0-9829 GCA_035267465.1 bacterium | reverse complement strand
TCCAGTCCGGCGAGGGAATCAGCCCGAACCCGCGGTGAATTTTCGCCGATACCCCCCGTGAACACTATCGCATCAACCCCTTCCAGAACTGCTGTATAGGATCCAATATACTTCTTCAGCCGATAGGTGAAAATATCCAGGGCGATATGGGCACGTTCATTCCCATCTTCCACCGCCTCCAGGATTTCACGCATATCACTGGACACACCGGACACTCCCTGCAGCCCGCTGTGTTTGTTGAGCAGCGTATTCATGTCCCCCACGGTGAGCTCCTCTTTACTGAGCAGGTGGAGCACCAGGGCCGGGTCGATATCTCCGGACCGCGTACCCATCAGCAACCCCTCCACCGGAGTAAATCCCATGGAAGTATCCAGTGATGTGCCCCCCTTCACGGCAGAGATACTGCATCCATTTCCGAGATGGCAGGTGATAATCCGGGAGTCTTCAATATTCATCTCCATGAGGTCAATGGCCCGTCTGGCCACATAGTAATGCGAAGTGCCGTGGAATCCATATCGTCGGACGCCGTAGCGTTTATACAGGATATAGGGCAACCCATACAAATATGCGTAATCAGGCATGTCGGCGTGAAATGCCGTGTCGAACACCGCCACCATGGGGACATCCTGCAGCAGCTGTTGACAGGCATAGATCCCCTTCAGATTGTTCGGATTATGTAACGGGGCCAGATCGATAAGATCTTCTATGTGCTTGGTCACCTCTTCGGTAATAAGCACGGAATCCTTGTATTTTTCACCCCCGTGCACCACCCGATGGCCGACGGCGTCGATTTCCTCCCGGTCCTCCATCACACCGTGGTTTCGTGACACCAGGATCGCGAGGATGTACTCGATGGCGTTCTGATGATCGATAATCTCCCCGGCCATTTTCACGCTGTGGCCATCCTGCCGGGTATGCGACAGCACGGCGCCTCTCATCCCGATACGATCCACCTGGCCCCGGGCCAGAACCCCCTGGTTTTCCATATGAAACAGCTGATATTTCACCGAGGAGCTCCCGCAGTTGAGTACAAGTACTTTCATGAGACTCTCATAGAATTATCTGTTACACTTCATCCAGTTCTATCCGGCAGATTGATTCGTAGAAACTCTGCTTTGGCGACATACTTTTACTATAACTTTTTCCCAGGGATTTGATATGTCACCGCACGCCTCCAGCGCTAGATCGACAGACGTGTTTCCGGCATCTCCGGTCAATAGAATCCCCTGCCTCTCACATTTCAAACCCGCCGATCCGTCGGCCCTGCTCATCATACCGGAAAAATCCGTGGCCGGTTTTTCTGCCCAGCCGGCCTGCGTGGACCAGTTTTTTCAGTATCGGACAGGGCCGATACTTCAAATCACCTAATTCCCTGAATAAGGTTTCCATCCAGAACAGGAGTTCATCCAGGCCCATTCGGTCAGCCAACGTCAGTGGTCCTTCATCGAACCGGAATCCCTGTTTCATTGCCGTTTCCACCCCATCAGCGCTGGCCACTCCTTCCATAATGACGTACATCGCCTCATTGATCATTGGTAATATCACCCGTGTGGTGACGTATCCCGGATATTCGAACACTTCCACGGAGGTTTTGTCCAGCATTTGCGCGAATTGTTCCACGTAGTGAAAAGTGGCATCAGAGGTCTTCAGGCCCCGCACGATTTCCACCAGGGGGATACGCGGCACGGGGTTTAAAAAATGCATCCCGACCACTTGTTCTTCCCGCTTGGTGGCAGCGGCAATCTCCGTGATACTGAGTGTCGAAGTATTGGTTACGAAGATCGTGTCAGGTGGACAGATCTCATCCATGCGGGCAAACAGATTTTTCTTTTCCTCCAGCATTTCCGGAATCGCCTCGATGAGTAAATCGCATTCTTCAATTTTATGAATCTCGGTGGTGCCTTCGATTCTGGTGATAATCGCCCGCTTATCGCTCTCTGTCAGGCTCCATCGCGTGATCTGCTGATCCAATTTCTCTTGCAGTTCTTCCAGCGCTTTTTCGAGGAGCTCATCGCTTTTATCGATCAGAATCACGTCCATGCCGTGTTGAGAGATGGTCTGGGCCAGTCCCTGCCCCATCGTTCCGCCTCCGATAACGGCCACGACTTTAATCATATCATCGGAGTTTGTCCCAACCATTTCATTTTCATCCACCAGTCGCTCCAGTTTTTCAGTCATGGTTTGCTCCAAAATTTTCTCCGTTTGATTCATACCATCATTGCAAAAAGGTAAAAAGTCCCTGGTCAACTTCCAACGAAAATAGCGCGTGCGACCTCCTGAAAGTCTTTGTTTTCTTACAAATTACATCACTATAATTATCTCCTTTTAATGTCTCTGCACGGGAAGACATTAAATTATTCTCCCACAGGAAGTTCAGCGACTGTGAATGGAATTCAAGGTTTTATCTCACGGGTTCCGTTTGTATATTTTTAGGTTTTGGAACTAGCGCCAGTAGCTCAACAGGCAGAGCAGTGGACTCTTAATCCATTGGTTGGGGGTTCGATTCCTCCCTGGCGCACAAAAAAGCCTGCATGCGGCTCCACATGCAGGCTTTCGACATTGAAATCTCTCGAAATAATCGCATCCTCCGATGATATCATCTGATATCATCGGAGAAGCAGGGTACTCTTAATCTGCTGCTGTCGCCAGAAAAATCACCTCAACCCGACGATTCCGGGCTTGATTCTCCGGGATTCCCCGGCCGTTCTCATCGATATTGGGGACCAGGGGCTTGGTATCCGCCCGTCCGACCGCCCGCAGTTTATAAGGTTCTACCCCATATCTTCTAAAAAATCGGACCACACTGGAAGCCCGTCCCGCACTCAGTTCCCAGTTCGATGGAAACCGGGAGGTGGATATCGGACGATTATCAGTGTGCCCTTCGACGGCAATTCTATAAGGCATTTCTTTGATCTGGTCCGCCAGTCTTTCCAGGACGGAAGTAGCGCTGGGCGACAGCCGGGCCGAACCAGACTCGTACAAGACATTTCCTTTAAACCGCATAACCACGCCGACTGGGGAATAGTTCACCTCCGCCTGATCCGTTAAACCTTCTTCTTGGATAATCTGCTCCAGATTTGCATAAATTTCCGCAAGACTGAACCGTGCTTCCAGTTCTTTGTCCCGCCCCACCGATTCTTTCATCGAATTTGCCACCCGTTCAAACTTCAACGGATCAACAGTTGAAATCGCCACCAGAATCGCAAAGAACGCAAACAGCAGGGTGAACATATCCGCATAGGTAATGAGCCACCCATCTTCCTTATCGTCGATCCCGTACTCGTGCATTTCTGCTGCGTTATGTGATTTGTCGAAAGCCATCGTTTTTGAATCCTTCCGTCGCGAGTTGTGTCAACTCAAGCTGTTGCCCGATGCATATACTCACCCCTTTCCTCCTGAAATTGTTTGCGGTCCGGAATTTGTCGCTCACCGGGTTTCAGGAATGAATTCAGGTAATCCTCCACTTTCGTGGGATGCCACTGTTCTGCAATCATGAGAATACTCTCTTTAACCATACGCATCATAATGGTCTGTTCTCTGGTTCGCCGCTGCAATTTCACTGCGAATGGCTTGAAAATGAGATTTGCAAAGATCACTCCGTAAAATGTGGTAATAAGGGCTACCGCCATACCAGGTCCGATTGCATCCATACCGGCGGCATTCATGTTCACCAACAGAAGGATCAATCCGATAAGTGTCCCAATCATCCCGAAGGCCGGAGAAAATTTTCCCATGGTCTGGAAAATTTCCGCCTCCATTAATTCTCGTTCTTGTTTATATAAAATTCGTTCATCCAGGATTTCCGTGATTTCCTCCACCGAGTAGCCGTCCACCAGCATCTGAACCGCATCCCGCAGAAACAGATTTGAAATATTAGCCAGTTCCTGCTCCAGAAACAGGGTCCCTTTCTTCCGGGCGATACGCACCAGGTGCAAAATCTGCCCCAGATAGTCATGTAGTTTTGCCGGCTCTTTTTTCAAGACAATAAACCCGACCCGAATCACGTTAAACACATCATTAATGGGATAGCTGACCAGTGTCGATGCCGCTGTCCCGCCAAAGACGATTACCAATCCGGAGATGTTAATAAAATAGACAAAAGTTCCCGCCTCGTGATAGATCGCACCTGATGTTAAACCAACTCCCAGTAATATTCCGATGATGGTTGCAATATTCATGATGCGTCAGTCTCTTTCAGGTTATATTGGAAAGTAGTTTTCATGCTGATTTGTTGCTGCGCATGCTGCAGATTCAGTACCTTCCCGGACTGCAATTGAGTCTGTATGATCTGCACTATCGGTGAATACGTATCCTCAGGATTATTCTCGGCGACGACCGCATTTTCATGAGTCGAAAGTTTCATGATACTGCCGCTCGGGTACGGATAAATCGACCGTTCAATCACCGCAATCACCTCCGGATCGAAATAAACGCCGGCAAGCCGTTTTAAATATGCCAGCACCCCTGCCTGCGGTAACCCCTGCCGATACACCCGATCCGAGGTCATAGCGTCGAACACATCGATGGCAGCAATGATACGTCCGTACAGTGGAATATTGTGCTCCTGCAATTTTTGGGGATAGCCCGAGCCGTTCCACCGCTCGTGATGTCCCAGACTTCCCAGGGCGATTGGCTGGGCAGTCCGATACTGGTTGATCAGGATCTGGTATCCGTATTCGGGATGTTTTCTCATCTCTTCTGTTTCTGCGGAGTCGAGATAATCTGGCTTATTGAGGATATTATCGCCTATGAAAAGCTTGCCCGCATCATGAAACAGTCCTGCCATGAGAATTTCACGCACCTGGGACTGAGAGAAGTGATAATTTTTCCCGACAATCGCACCGAGCACTCCCACATTGAGTGAATGTTCCAGCATGTACCGATTCGTGCATTTGACATTCATCAAATCAGCAACAAGGTAATGTTGTGAATTCAGATGTTCGAGAATTTCGTCTGCCAGGTCTTCTATCTTCTGTGCGTACTGCTGTAAAGTGCTCCAGCCTTTTCTTTCACGGATGCCCTGGAATGTGTCTGCCAGAATCTTCAGGCCCTGATTTTTTACTTCCTGTGGGACGACGTCCGAATATTCGACTCCATGATGCTGGTCAGAATGAATCAGGAGTCGCCTGAACCCATAGTTCGCCAGATACCGGAGGACCGGCGAGGTAAGTTCATCGCCCTTTTCTATAATGGGCATTCCGCTCTCATCATAAATCGTCTGACCGAGATAGCTGCCAGGACGTATTTTTTCAATCGGAAGATAAGGCATCTTCACTCAGTGTCTTTACGATTTGACTGACTTAATTAGATCATCGATATTCCGTTGTCGTTTCTTGCTGTCCTCCATGGTGGCATTCGGATCGAACTGCCGCTCTAATTTATTTCCTCCCTCAAAAGCCTCTCCCATTGCCCGCAATAACGAATGCATTTCGTTTTCAATGGCATCCAGAATGCTGCTGGCGTGATGAATCTGCTGGGTGGTGATATCCTGGAATTGCAGGGAATCCATAATCAAAAATGTGTCATTCTGAACCTGCTCAGCGTTTTGCTGGACCTTCTGCAGTTTGCATTGTTCATCCTCGGTCAGGTTCTCCGCACTGGCGAGCAAATCCCCGACAATCGAAAGAGTTTCTATCTCTTTATCGGTGATACCTTCCACTAAATCCAGCATGCGATTGGCCGCCTTTTCGGTTTCCTTGGTGACCTTATTCAGCTGCTGATTTGCTTTCGGAACCGAAGTGGAGGAATCTTTGATCGGTTTTCGTATTGAATTGAAATTCTGGATCATAGTGTCTACGGATTTCACTAATTTGACAATATCATCCAGTACATTTTCCGGGAGGTGTTTTTTATTTTCCGATTGTGAACCCATGGGGAACCCTTTAGTTCAATATCTCGTTGATTTTTTCGCGCATGACCTGCGGAGTAAACGGTTTGATGATATAGCTGGCGGCTCCGGCTTCCAGAGCCTTTAAAACATCCTGTTCCACACTGCGAGTGGTCACCATCAGGATGGGAATCTTCGAGTAGGTTGAGTTACTTTTCACCCGCTGGATAAAATCTAATCCGTTCATCTCCGGCATATTCCAGTCGGTGATAATAAAATCAATGGAGGAATCCGCCAGCTTGGTCAGGGCCGATAAGCCATCTTCCGCTTCTTCGAACTCGGAATAACCAATCCGTTTCAGAGTATTTTTCACAATCCGCCGCATCGTAGGAGAATCTTCAACTATCAGGATTTTCATAAGTATCCTCTCTGTTAGCCAACCACTTTCTTTACTATCCTGCGACCTGCATCAGGCAGTTTGCCATAGACTCTGCTGGGAGAGACGTACAAATTCCCATGCTCGCTCGAGATCGGACTGTAATTCACGCGAAAACTGTTCCCAGTCAATCGTTTCCAGACCGGAAGTATGATTCATCAGAACATCGGTTGCCGGATGTTCCGGTATAATTTCCACATAATCATCTATATCGGAATGATGTTCCAAGCGATGAGCGAGCGCATTTGCCAGGCTGACAATACCCACCAGCTGCTGGTAATGCGGGCTCTTGTCGGGCTCGATATGATAGAGAACTGCCGCCACCAGCCGCCTGGGGAGTCGCCACAGTCCGGCCAGCCAGCCACCGACCTGTCCGTGATGGAACCCATAATGGTCCTCTTCACGCGTCCACAGCGGATGACTAGGCTCCCCCTCGCCATCCAGCAAGGCTGAATAGGTTTCCGTGTCGTACTCCAGCATGACAATTTTGCCAATATCATGGATTAAGCCGCCGACAAATTCCGCTCCCTCGAACTTCAGATACAACTTCTTCGCCAGTGATTTCGCAATCTGACCGGTCACTGCCGAATGCAGCCAGAACTGTTTATAATCAAATGAATGGGTGAGATGAAAATCTTTGAACGATTGAAACACGGTGAGCGAGAGCACCAGATTTTTAATCTCTCTGATGCCAAGGATTACCAGTGCCAGTCGGAGTGAACTGATTTCACGGGCCATACCATAAAATGACGAATTCACCACTTTTAACACCGCCGAAGACAGCATCGGATCCATTTCGATGACTGATTCCAATTGGCGCATAGAAGTATCCGGGTCGTTCACCAGTTCATTAATACGAAATGCAATATCCGGCAGGGTGGGAATATTCTCGATATACCCTAATTCTTCATCGATCAGTTCTTGCTGTTCCCTGGTTAACACTGTGTTGCTCCTCAAAGCTATTCAACGACCAGAGATTCGGGATCCCACGGAGAGTATTCTCTTCGAAAGAACCGACTTAATGCAATGATAGAAACACAGATGGCCGACCGATTATTGGTCATCGGTCATATCAAACTCACCATTCCCGTTTGTCATGTCGAACAGACTGATGAGTTGGGTTTTCGAAAATCGCCACTGGCCGCCAATTTTCTTGGCGGGTATCTCGCCTTCGTTCACCAGTTTATACATGGTGCGCTTCTTGATACCCAGAAAATTAGCAGCTGCTCGAATGTCTAAGATTTCCTTATCCATAGTATCTTCCCGCTTTCACTGTTGTATTCTAATATCGACTAATTTCGAAGGATATTTAGCCATTTTTGCACCTCTTTGCAGTCTGTTTTCAACCGGTATTTCCACGTAATCTCCCCTGTAGTGCCGCATATGGAGCACTTGAAGCACTCACCTAACTTTTCTTTATTAGACCTGGTTAGTCGTTCTCGGGAAGCGACTTGAGAAACTGTAAAATTCGTTGAGTAACTTTTTCTATAACCACTTCGTTCTGATATAAATTCTGCTCGATCTTTCCTTGAATGTCTTCCAGGTCGACCCGGGTTAACTTACTATGTTCCGGGGAGATCTGGGCAATGATATCCGTGGCGAGATCCGAGGTCGAAATCGGGCCGTCTGCATTCATGTGCTCCGTGATAACTCCGGCAATACTGTTGAGGATCTCGGGATCATCGTAATACCCGGATTGCACTCGCTCCCTGGCCCGATTCACCGCTTCCGTCCGCACATCGGGCATGCGCTTCAGTTCCTCCACCGATTCTTCGATCAGTTTCGCCGCTTGCTGCAGCTGTTTGGCTTCATCGGATATCTGGGTCCGATCACCGGATGATGCTTTCCTGGCCTGCTCAGATTTTTTCGCCTTATTGCTATTATCGATATTATTCTGATCAATTCGCTTGCGATCCAACGGGGATCCGGGATACAAATCTCTGATTTTCATAGTACCCTCACTCCTGAGTTCATCTTGCTTGATCCACAAATCGGGGATTCGGTTTATTTCGCCTGAAATAGCCCTTGAGCATCATGTCGCCGTTCGCGATCTCTTTGAGTTGTCGCTGCAGATGCTCTTTCTGCGATAAAGCAATGCGTTTATTTTTTTCCTCATAATGAACAATGCGCTGCAGCAACTGGATCATCAGATTGATGGCTTCCTGAAATTCTGCCGATTGGTGTTCATCCATGGTGCCCAGGAGAAAGCCATTTTCTTCCTGCATAGAATGCACCTGTTTATCTAGGGTCTTAATCTGCTGCTGTACGCTCTCCTTCCGGCGGAAGATGGCCACTAACTCTTCTACGTCCAGAGATTCCAGAGCGGTGCGCTCGGAGACCGACAGATCGTAATATTTCTGGAATTTTAACAATTTTTCCTGGTATAAATCAAGCACGACTTCGGATTCATCCCAATGGGTTTTCGAATGAAACGGAATTCTCATAGAAGTAGTCATCCAGTCTGTGTTAACACTTGGGCAGTTTCCCGGTTTTTCACAATCGAGTCCCAGGCTCCCCGCAGATCTACCAGAATTGTTCGGGATTCTATTAATGCCTGATGATTCCGTTCCATATCCGCAGCTTTGAGTCTATTTAAGATGTATACATATAATGCTTGCAGAGTTTCAGCGATCTTCCCACCTTTTTCAAAGTCCAATGCGCCTATCAGTTCCAGAATAATATCCCTGCACCTGGAAATGGCCTGGACTTTCCCCTCATAATCCTGGGCTTCATATGCATCTTTGGCAATATCAATCTGTTTGATGGCACCGTCATAGAGCATCACAATCAATTTACCGGGACTGGCCGTCCGAATTTCTTGCTTCTTGTAGTGCGCTACTTGCTGATACATTGCATTCCTCCGTTAGGAAATTACAGGAATTGACTTAACCCCCCCAATTGACTGTTCAACCAGTTACTTTCAGCCTGCATCCGGCTGATGGCCATTTCCATGGATACAAACTGGTTAAAAAGATATTGCCGTTTTAGTTCAATCTGATCTTCCTTTTTTTCTATCCGATTGTCAAATTCCTGGACCCTGTCCTGCAGTGAGTCGATCTTGTTACTGACATACCCATCGAATGGATCAATCAACCCATCCAGCTTCTGATACATTGATTCGGCCACTCCATATGAAACAATCACATTCCCAACCACACCGGTTGCTGAACCGGTATAATTGATGCGTAACCCCTCTGCCGTTGTTCCATCATCCGCCTTCAGACTCTGCCCGTTTCCGGTGGCCGACTCCCCGTTAATGGTTCCCGCAACATCCTGACCACTATAGGTCCCGTCGGTAATACCGTACTCCGCGTCGGCTGTAATGGTGAAGCTTTCACTCCCATACCGGTCGTGCGTGAGCACCAATTCATTACTGGCAGATTTCGAGGCAGTAATGAGCATCGCATACCGTCCGGTAGTGGTTTCGTTCATGGTATCAAATGTCAGCGAACCTCCACCGCCGTATGATAAGCTCAGGGATACGGAACTGTCACCCGTCCGGTCATCCTGCACCTGAATTTTCCCATCTGATGTGACTGTAGCGGTCACATTGTCTCCAAAGGCGT
>DATFLS010000402.1:0-2648 GCA_035267465.1 bacterium | reverse complement strand
CGAATGTATCTGATATGCAGTTTACCTTTGACACCTGGCGGATCAATGTTTCCGGATCCTCGGGGGAGGTTTTGCTGGATTTCGAGTATCGTTTTTATCCTACATTTTCCACACACTTTATCCATCATGGATGGGTCGGATATAGTTTCACCCCGGCATCTCAGGTACAGATTGGCGTCACCCAGGTACCCTTTGGCAATCTGAAATATGCCTCGCACAACTGGTGGTTTGTTACCCCCTACTACATGGGCCTGGAGGACGATTACGACATGGGGCTCAAGTTCACTCATCAGCAGTATCATGTGAATTATGCGCTGGCTTTTTACGCCCAGTCAGAACCGAACGGCCCGGCGACATTGGAGTACGGTGGTATTCAACTGGCCAACAATACCGCCCGGTATTCATACGATATTCTTCCCACCGATGAACAGGACAACAGCGAACGGAATCAGGTAAACGGACGAGTGGCATATACGCTCGATCATGGCGAAACAGGCAGCTCCGAAATCGGCGTTTCGGCACAGTACGGAGGTATCTACAACGCCCAATTGGAAAAATTTGGCAGCCATAACGCCGTGGCCATCCATTTGAACGGAAATTACGGTCGTTTTAACGTGAAATCAGAGTATGTCCGTTTCAATCACAAGGCCTATAACAATCAGGGTGAGATGATGGACATTATTCAGATGGGAGCCTACGGATTCGGTACCTATCCGGTGGCGGCCGAAGTGTCAATGTATGTACTTGGCGTAGCCTATTCTCTCCTGGTGGATATCGGTCCTGTCAGCAATATCACCTTCTATGATGACTATACCTACACTGATAAGACCAAGGCGAACTTCTTTGATACCCAGCAGAATACTCTGGGATTTTCGATCGCAGCAGGCGGAGTATTCGCATATTTCGATATTGCCACCGGAAAGAACCATCCATGGCTGACCGATAGCTTTGGAACGGGCCTGGGGCAAGGCGTCTCAGGGACAGAGTGGAATACCCGCTACAATATCAATATCGGGTATTATTTCTAGTACTGGTAAACCATGGAAGAAAGAAGGAACAGGTCTATGCCAAAAATACGAGTGGAAAGTTTGTATAAGATCTTTGGCCAGAATCCTGACAGAGCCATGCCTCTAATCGAGCAGGGGAAAACAAAAGAAGAGGTGCTTGAGGCAACCGGCTGTACGATGGCGGTGACCGATAACTCGTTCAATGTTGAACGGGGGGAGACCTTTGTTGTGATGGGATTATCGGGGAGCGGGAAATCGACGTTGCTTCGCTGCCTGAACCGGCTGATTGAACCGACCTCCGGGACGGTCTATATTGACGATATCGATGTGACAGCCGCAAATGAAGAGGAATTGCGGGAAATCCGCCGGTCGAAAACCTCTATGGTGTTTCAGCATTTCGGGCTGTTACCGCATCGATCGGTGAGTGAAAACGTGTCATTTGGGTTGGAAATACAGGGAGTGGAAAGAGATGCCAGAAAAAAGAGTGCCTATGAAGCGATAGAACAAGTTGGATTGAAAGGGTACGAAGAGATGATGACCCGTGAACTCAGCGGGGGAATGCAGCAGCGCGTCGGGTTGGCACGGGCGCTGGCAACGAATCCGGAAATCCTGCTCATGGATGAGGCATTCAGTGCCCTGGACCCGTTGATCCGCAATGAAATGCAGGATGAGCTGCTGGAACTGCAGTCCGAAGTGCAAAAGACCATCGTGTTCATCACGCATGATTTGGATGAAGCCTTGAAACTCGGTGATCGCATAGCGATTATGAAAGATGGCTGGATTGTCCAGGTGGGCACTTCGGAAGAAATTCTCACCCGGCCTGCTAATGACTATGTGGAATCATTTGTGGAAAATGTCGATCGAAGCAAAGTGATTACCGCACAGGCAGTCATGTTTGAACATCCGGAGCGGGTGGTCTCTACCAGGGATGGCCCGGGTGTGGCGATCCGGCGAATGCGGAAACTGGGAGTGGATTCATTGCCGGTAACCGATGCCGAGAATCAGTTTCGTGGAATCATTCACATTGACGAGGCAGTGAAATTACAGCGCGCGGATAAACACTCGCTCAAAGCAAGCCTGGTTACCGACGTTCCGACGACCTCACCGGATACTCCGGTTGTTGAATTGTTGCCGCTGGTGTGGGATTCCCGGGTGCCTATCGCCGTCCTGGACGAGAAAGGGCGACTCCAGGGGGTCGTCGCCAGAGCGTCGGTGGTTGCTGAAATAATGGGCACGACCCGGCAAGAGATGTCCACATCTGATGATGAGCAGAATTCAGAGGAAGAGGAGGTGCACGATGATAGATCTTAACATTGGCAGTGGCGTGGAAGCGATCATCGACTGGTTGACCATTAACCTGGAACCAGTGTTTGATGCGCTCTCGGCAATGCTGGATACTATTATGACCGGATTCGAGGGGGCGCTGCTTTTCCCGCCCACGATTGTCACAATCGTTCTGTTATCACTCCTGGCCTGGTGGATAGCGGGCCGTGGAGTCGGTATCTTTTCGCTGATCGGATTACTTTTGATAGATTCGATGGGATACTGGGAAGAGACGATGGTCACGCTTTCCCAGGTGGGGACCTCGGCCCTGGTGGCGCTGATCATCGGTATCCCCATAGGAATCTGGGCTTCACGGAA
>DATFLS010000401.1:0-2025 GCA_035267465.1 bacterium | reverse complement strand
CCGCGGTAGACCGGATATTGGATATGGTCCGGACGACCGTGAACGTCTGGGGGGACTCGGTGGGCGCCCGGACTATCGCCCATACCGAGGGGGCCGTCAATCGACCCATGGCTCCACCCTCGCTGGACTAAAAAATGTCCGATGGCGAAATCAGCACTTGAAATGACACCGGGAGTACCTATATATTAAAAGTAGATTTTTGACAGCAAGGTTCTGTGCTATTCTACAGTTATGGCGCCGTATACAGAACCATCAACCTAACATGAGGGAGCTACGCTCCGGGTATGGAAAACAGGCCTTCCCCGGCTTGTCGGGGTCAAGGAAGTTTGAAGTACGCCGGGAGGCACCCACTCTGTAATACGGGTTCTGTGACCCGTAAGTCGTCATGACTGTAGATTATTCGGCGGGCCGGAAAATATCCGGCCCGCTTTTTTTTTGAAATCCTACTTTATCTGCCGATGCCGAATTGCATCGACCGTGGTATCCGGTCGTGACCTTCTGGCTCGCCGTTTTATCTGACTTGCAGGAATCTTTCGATGAGCGCCGGAGAGCGAATTATGGGAATAACGTCTTCCTTGCCGAATATTTCTTCCGGAGATATGGGAAGTAACCGCTTGTTCTTATCGGTGATTATCACCCATGGGTAGAGAATTACCGGAGGAAATTGTATCATATATACAAATAATAGCATGGAATTTTAAAAGATGTATAGCAGGGAATGGTACAGGAACCACCGGGATCGAGATATGCAGAGTCTTCTCCACCGGTGGAGGTGCCAATTTGCAGAGGCTATTTCCCGGAGAAATACCATGGTACTAGGTACCGGACTCTGGTGTTGATTCCTTTTTTGCATCTGTTGAAGAGAGACTCGAATCAGCATGTGATGGTGAATCTGCTCGATGCATCCGACCCGTCCGAAGAAAATTATCAAGAATAGAGGCAAAACCAGAACGCAGGCCAAAGGAGGATAAAACGATGCCCAATGATGAACTGAAAAAAGTAATAAAGAACATTGTCCATGAACCGACTCAATTCCCGCCAAATCAAAATCTGGCATATCTGACGGTGGCGAAAATCGGGAAGATTACCCGGCAGGGATCTTTGGATTTCGGCGGGAGTGAATATCGGGAGGCGGAAGTAGAATGGATCCAACCGGAATTGCAATCCAAAGAGGATAAATACGGCTGGTGGGATCTGGCGCCAGGACTGTATCAGGTACAATTTAATGAAAGCCTCAGCTTTTCCGATGATTCCGGTGTCCTATTACAGATATGGTCCCAGGCGCTGAAAGCCGGCGTGGCCCATCCCACAGAGGTCATTACCGAATCCCGGGATCCGCTGGTCACCCTTCTCCAGGTGAGCGAGCCGGGAAGCAGTATCAAAGAGAACGCCCGGCTGTCGGAAGTTCGTTTGATATAACCCGTTGTGTGAAATGGTGCGAGATCATCCAGAAAAAACGCTGGAAACGGTTGTCATTCTGAGAGCCAGCGAAGAATCCTCCTCCAGAAGCAGCTGCCCGCCGAAGGAGATACTTCACTTCGTTCAGAATGACATGTGTGGCGTTTTTTCTGGCCTCACAGGCCGTGAATACATTGAAGAGTACCATTTCACACAACGGGTTTGATATAATATTTGATATCATGATTATTTTCTTATCTTATTTATACCGATATTCCGGGGGATCGGGAACGAATTGTCATCCCGGTCGAATATATACTGAAACGAGCGTGAAAGGGACAGCAGAGATCGGTCAGGAATATTTATGGTACCAGTGATGGGACTGCATATCGGCTCCCTTCTCCTGTACATGGTAAGTTTAATCCTGTATTGGCGGTTTTTTATTACCAAACGTCGCCAGCTGGGGCAGCTGGCGAAATGGACCCTGCTGGCCGGCCTGCTCGTTCACTCTGCCATGTTAGTGCTCTTCACTGTCCAACGGCAGTTTCTTCCTCTGGGACAATTCGCCACGGCCGCCACCACCTTTGTCTGGCTGTTCGGGGTGCTCTATTTCATTCAGGAATCGCT
>DATFLS010000400.1:0-2447 GCA_035267465.1 bacterium | reverse complement strand
GATATCGTATCCGTCTCCTCCACCCAGATCGAATCGTGGCGACTCATATTCCCCGGGAGTAAGATCCGTCACCACTTTTGTCTCCAGATTGAGCGCGAAGGTATGGCGTCTTTTGCCATCTTTGTAAAAATCCCAGTGACGGTAGAACAGATCATCGGTGACGTGGGCATGCACCGGGCCGGCATCCATATCTGTCTGGATACTATTGTTCAGGTCGGAATCAGCGCCTGCATCGGGGAATACCCGGGAGGTAAATATGAGGTGATCTCCGGTCGAAGACCAATTCGGCGCGCTGATTCCCATTGAGAAATCGGTGAGTTTGATTACCGACTCACCTGTGAGATCAATCTGAAATGCCTGGGGTGCATCTGTGACAGAATCGGTGGCAACGTACAGGAGAGCATTCCCGTCCGGATGCCATCTGGGATGGCTCACAGACATATCCCCTTTTGTGAGCCGATGAAGATCGGAGCCGTCCGTATTCATCAGCCAGAGATGGGTGGATTGTTCACTATTCTCCAGATCATAGGAAGTGACAGTGAACGCCACCTGACGGCCGTTGGGGGAGATATGGGGGGCGCCGATGCTTTGAATTTTGTAGAGAGCCTGTAGAGTAAATGGGCTGCTCTCAGCATGAGCGGGATATGTGATGATGAAACTGAAGAGCAATATGAGAATTTGCCGTACCATTTTGTACCTCGGATTTTTCTTGTTTTATAGTCCAATGATTGATTTTCGGTGGGCTTCCAGAGTGCGTTCAATATCGATCTGGCGATGAGCCAGTGAGACAAAACCGGCCTCGAAGGGGGAAGGCGCCAGATAGATACCCTCCTGAATCATATTAACAAAGTAGGTGTCGAACTTATCGCGGTCGGCCCCACTGGCGGCTTCAAAATTGGTAACCGCAGCATCGCTGAAATACTGGCAGAACATGGATCCGACCCGGTTGATTTGTGCGGGAATTCCGGCCTCTTTCAGGTTGGAACGCATTCCCTTCTCCAGATCGGCAGAGGTTGATTCCAGAGTTTCATATACATCCGGTTGTTGAAGGAGTAGGAGTGTTTTCAGTCCGGCGGCCATTGCAATGGGATTGCCGGATAATGTGCCCGCCTGATACACAGGCCCGGTGGGAGCCACGTAGTCCATAATGGCTTTTTTCCCGCCGTACGCGCCCACCGGCATGCCACCGCCGATGATTTTCCCCAGCGTGGTGAGGTCCGGCATGACGTTGTACAGTTCCTGCGCACCGCCCGGTGCAACCCGAAATCCTGTCATCACCTCGTCAAAAATCAACAGAATGTCGTTGTTATCGCACAGGGAGCGCAAGCCTTTTAAAAAGCCCTCGTCAGGCGGGATCGTTCCCATATTGCCGGCCACGGGTTCTACGATAATCGCCGCTATATCTTCGCCGTATTCTTTGATAAGCGATTGGACGGAGTTGATATCATTATACCGGGCGACCAAGGTTTCTTTCGCCAGGCCTTCGGGAACGCCCGGTGAATCAGGCTGACCCAGAGTCAGCGCCCCGGAGCCGGTCTTAATTAAGAAACTGTCTCCGTGCCCGTGATAACAACCTTCGAATTTGATGATTTTATTTCGTCCGGTATACCCCCGGGCGAGCCGGACGGCACTCATGGTGGCTTCAGTACCGGAGTTCACCATGCGGACCATTTCGATAGACGGGACCAACCGGATAATCTCCTCTGCGAGTTTATTTTCCAGGTCGGTGGGAGCGCCAAAACTGGTACCGTCTGCCAGCACAATTTTCAGGTACTCAATGACTTCTCTGGGGGCATGCCCGAGAATTAACGGTCCCCAGGAGCAGACGTAATCGATGTATTCCTGACCGTCTTCATCCCAGACCAGCGCTCCATTGCCCCGTTTTAACACCGGGGGATCAATCGGAACACCCTGATAGGCCCGCACCGGAGAATTCACTCCGCCGGGCATCAGGGTTTGTGCTCGTTCAAATATTTCCTGATTTCGCGACATCGCTTTCCTTTCGCTTTTTATGAAAATTCACAAGGCTCCTACATCAGCATTCGAACGTACAAAGATAAAAATTCTTGGTATGAAAAAAAATATGTCTGCACTGGAACAGCAGCAGTGATGCAAAATCCCGGAGGCAGATAATCCGGAGCAACACAATCATTCCCGGGTTGATGTCTGGCAAGATCCCTGCACACACGGAAACAGTTACATTTCCTGATGTCAATATTCGGACTGAACTCAGGGAATTTGGATAAACTCTGCGTGGGATTTGAGGTGAACTTGGATTCCGTCTCAGAGAATAGCAGTGATGGCATGGCAGTGATTTGTGAAGCGCATGCTACTGAGACAGATATTCAGCGGCTGCAGGGGCAAAATAGGTGAGAATGAGATCGGCGCCCGCCCGCTTGATAGATGTCAGGGTTTCCATCATGACCGCCTGCTCGTCCAGCCAACCG
>DATFLS010000399.1:0-6139 GCA_035267465.1 bacterium | reverse complement strand
AGGAGTTATTCCCGGAGCCGGCAGATGCGCAGAAGCTGGCCCGCCTGATGAAGATCGTCAAATCCGCCGACGACCGGAATACCAAAGTAAACAATATTGCTTCGAACTCCGAAGAATTTGCCGGCGTGATCCTGACATTGCTGGAGAAGTTCGCATAAGTACAGGTTTTGAAGTGCCTGTTTTTCCTGGCAGGATGGTGGATTGATATCCGGGACAATCGCTCTCTGTGCGTTCAGGAAGGGAGGATTGCCTGGGATGACTTGTTGACGCGGGTGCGCCGCCGGCAGCGTCCCGCACCGACTGGTGCGCACTCATACCGCTCTGACTCCCCACCTTGATCACCTCACTGATATAGTCATATAAATACCACAACTAGTACATTAAATGAGGAAATTCCCCTGGTATAATTACTTAACTTCCTATACTGGTTCTGTCACTGGGTTCAAGATCTCGGCGTGAATACCGGAGTTACGGGATTCCATTATCGCCGGTGCGTGAAAGTGTGAGAGGAGTCCCCATATTCAGGCAGGGGAGAACTTCCCTTCACTCCCTGGATTCACGATGTGCAGAATATCGGGAGACCGAGATTTCACTGAATGTGTTCGGGTCGATGGCATCGAAGTGGACGAAATCGGTCTGGAAGCCCATGCTCCTGACGCCGTAAATCCGGACCAGCATTTCAAAATAGGTGGGAAGATCTTCAAGGGTCGGTTGATAGGCATGTTGAAGAGTTTCAGTAGAGGAGAGGAGTTCTGCGGCTTTCACCTTCCCGAATCTCGAGAAGGAGCAGATCAGGAGAATGGTGTTCCCGTTACCTCCGGGGAATTTCGCGATGGTCGTATAGTCGTGATGAAACCCGTCTTTATTCCGGGAGGGTACGGAGATCGACTCCAGGGTGTCGGTATAGTCCGGCGTATAGTAGAGCACCGGCGGAGATAATTGGTATTTGTACCGGAGATGATCGAAATAGTTTTTAAAGATTTGCAGGGTCTGATAATGTCCGATAAAAATGATATTATGCGCCTGTATATCGTCCCAGGTGAGGTCTGAAGCGACGGTCAGCCGGGGTGTATTCGGGGAGTGCTGGAAGTACTGAAGAATGACGGAGAGTGTTCTCGGGATTTCATTACTTAAATAGGTCAGTGAGGTTTCGGAGATGTCAGCGCTTTCGTCGGGGTACATTTTAAAGTAGCGGGCCAGATCCTGCGGCGAATTAATTTGGGGATCCCGTATGTACCGCTGACGTTCCCCTCCGGACATTTCCTCCTGATAGAGGTAATAATCGCCGAACACAATCAGGGTGGGGAGATCGGAGGTGGTGAATTCGTTCCAGATACCAGCTGGATTTACCGGGTTGTTCAGTTCGGCCCTGTTTTGTACCAGCGACCTGTTTCGCAGGAATAAAAATACACAAAGCCCCATCAACAGCAGGACCAGCCCGAGCAGCACTACTTTATGCGTGTCTGAAAACCAGGCGGCCAAACGGAACCGGGAATTTTTATGGATTTCGATCTGATAATGTCCTTTGGGAATTTCCAGATGGAAGGTGTCGCTTTTTCCTACACTCAGGTAGTATTCCTTCAACTTTTTCCGGAGATGGTAAATATGGGATCGCACAATAGAATCTTCGGCAGGATTAAAATCGGCTGTTTTGCCGAATACATCAATGGCAATGGTTGTTTCTTTTGGGGTCTCACCAGTGAAGTTCGCATCCATCAGGTACCGGAGTATTTTTTTGTCGGTCTCCGAGAAGATGTCGCTGGCAAAAAGACTGTGTAGTACCTGCTCGCCACTCTTCTGATCGATGGATACCATATCCTCCTCCTCCAAAGGTTGATAGTGATCGCATAGAGAGAGTGAACCGGAAATTTGTACTCATATGGTATGAAAACCGATTGTGAGTTGCAAGAACTATGTTTTTGACATGTTCATTAACATGTTTTTTACCCCTAAATACTTTATACTGTCAATTAAAAATCCTATTCTATCAGCAGATTTATAACAAGTTTCTACAATCTCACAGATCTCGAAGATAGATCTCGAAGATACAGATGCACTCGGGTAAAGTGAGGTATTATTTATTGAATGAACATAGTATACTAACTATATCAGGTTCTATAAACACAGGAGAGAGGAGGACCTTAATGAAACGGTTGTTACGAGTCGCACTGTCTGTCTTACTGGTATTGTGCGTGGGCTGGACCATTGCGCAGGCGCAGACCGGTACGATACGAGGCACGGTCCAGGATGCGGAGAGCGGCGAGCCGCTCCCCGGTGTCAATGTGATTGTGCAGGGGACGGACCTGGGGGCTGCGACCAACCAGGATGGTGAGTACGTCATCATCCAGGTGCCCCCGGGAACGTATGAAGTGCAGGCATCCTTTATAGGCTATGCCACCCAGACAGTCACCGATGTCCGCGTGTTCGTGGACAGGAGTATTAATGTCGACTTCGACCTGCAGCAGACGGCCATCGCCGGAGAGGAGATTGTGGTGCAGGCGGAGCGTGAAATTGTTCGTCCGGACGTGTCCTATTCCCAGACGAACATGACCAGCGAAAATCTTGACGAGATTCCGGTACAGTTCCGGTTGAACGATTTTCTGGAAACGCAGGTCGGGGTCGAGCAGGATAACACCGGCGGTATTGAAATACGCGGCAGCGGCAGGAACGAAGTGAATTATCTCATGAACGGTATCCCGCTGCGAAACGAACGAATGGATCAGGGATTTACCAAAGTGAGCAAGACGGCTCTTGAGGAGGTCCAGCTGCTCACCGGCTCGTTCAATGCCGAGTATGGAAATGCGCGAGCGGGAATTGTTCAGATGGTCACCAGAAGTGCCCAGGATCGGTACTTCCTGAACCTGGATACCCGGTACAGTCCGTTATGGGGTGGTGACGATCCGGATCATGCCGGTTTGAAGCATTTCGGCCCGTATATTTTCTCTAATGATAATTGGTGGGAATACGGCCGGTATGCCTGGAACGGCGGTGCGCCCAGTGCGGACAGGGACGGTGACGGAAGCCCGGACTTTCAGGGGTGGAATGCCTGGGCAGAAGATAACACCTTTCATGACGCGGATTTAACACCGCGGCAGGCGTTTGAAGTATGGCAGTGGCAGCATCGCTCGGAAGACACCGACGGCAACGTATTATATAATGACGAGGTTCTCGGCACCATCGATGAAATGTATGCCAGTCAGCCTACTCATCGGGAGCCGTTCAATTATTACGGATATCGTGGGGATGTAGTGGCCGATGTCACAATTGGCGGGCCGGTGCCCTTCACCGACAATAATCTAGGGTTCGTATTCTCGCACATCCGTGAAAATTCCATGTATCCGTTCCCCACTTCCACCGGGAGTGAATTCAAGTATAATACCTCCCAGCTACAGTTAACGTATCGGTTTAACCCGAATATGAAATTGCAGGCGAGTGGGCTTTATTCGGATGAAAGGGTATTTGAATCCGGAGATGCTGAACCGCGGGCAGGGATCGGCGGCAACGTGCCCACCGGCGCCCGGTCAGAATACGACAGCCGGAATGGGGTATATAACCGGGATTCGGCCCTGGTACCGAAGAATATCTGGAGTAATTACTTAAGTCTGAAGTGGACGCATACCATCGGACAGAACACGTTTTATGAAATCCAGGCCCAGCGATCCTTGAACGATTACAAGCAGGTCGGTAACGCGCGACTGCGGAACCTCGGCCAGGTACACCAGGTGGGGCCTGTCTGGCTGGACGAATCCCCCAAAGGCTGGGCCTATCATCAGGGCGATGCCAATGATATCCTGGGGCTCTACGGGATGCGGGGAGACCGGAATTCTGACCTGAGCTGGACCGAGACATACTATCTTTCCGGTGATCTCAGCAGTCAAATAAACACCCATCACCAGATCAAGGCCGGCTTCGAGTTCACCTATAAAGATATTCGTGAATTAACCGGCTATACCCAGAACATGGAATTCTACACGAGTGAGGAATATAGAAAAGGGCCGGACGGTGAGCTTGGGACCGCCGACGATGGTGCTCCCGGGGATCAGGCGAACTTCCATAATATCCATGTGTATCCATATCAGGCTGCTGCGTATGCACAGGATAAAATCGAATACGGCGGGATGATTCTGAATGCCGGAGTCCGGCTGGATATCCACGAACCGGGCCATGAATGGTATGATCGCAACGATCTGTTCTATCCCTCCGGCGGTGGTTTCTGGGATACCCACTGGATGCGGTATGGAGATAATGCAGAGACCAGTGGATACACGAATAAATACGGACTGCAACCGAATACTGATCCTCCCATTGAGGTGACAGTCAGTCCCCGGTTTGGCATTTCCCATCCCATTGGGCCGAACAGTAAAATCTTCTTTAACTACGGACATTTCTATGATCTGCCCCCCCATGATTACATGTATCGCTTTCAGTTGGGCGTGGACGAACCGCTGGAAGAAATGGGGAATCCCTGGTTAAAGATGCCCCGAACCATTCAGTTCGAGGCAGGATGGGAACAGAGCTTCCTTGATGAGTATGTCGCCACTGTCAGTGGGTACTATAAAGATGTAACCCGAGGCGTTGGCAATAATGATATTGACACCAGAGCCGCCTTGGATCCGGATTATGCTTACAATTCCGTGGCCCAGGATATTAAAGGCATTGAATTGGAACTCCGGAAGCGGATCGGTATACTTACCGGATTTATTAATACAGAATGGCGTGTAACTAGTGAAGTTGATTACGGTTGGGATGATCTCGTACCACAAGAACACAGCGATTATCGAGAAGATCCCTATCTGACCAACCGACTCAATATTCTGGATGATCAATTTATGCTTGTTCGGGAACCAGGCCAGTGGCGGGTGAAGCTCAACCTGGCAGTGCATACTCCCTCGAACTTTGGTTCGGGTCCGATGATTGCCGGTGCGACCCCATTGGGTAACTGGGATATTTCCCTGTATCACCGGTTCACCCAGGGTGATGCCTGGACCTGGAATCCCAGAGGACTGGAGCGGTTACAGGCCTCGTTCAACGAACGGGAAATCGACTATAACCGGACAGACCTGCATGTGGGACGACGGCTGCAGTTTGGCGAGAATATGCGCATGGTCGCCTACCTGGATGTCTCCAACCTGTTCAATGTCAAGAACCTGTGGACCCGGGATTTCGGTGACGTGATCTCGGAAGATGACGAGGGAGAAGCTCAGGAACGGTTCATTAATTATATGCAGGCCATTAATGACGAAGGCAAACGCATCGGAGCGGAAACAGACGATCCGGATCTCATGCCACAGCGACTCTATTATTTCTGGGATTCACCGCGGGATATCTGGCTCGGGCTGAGAGTGGAATTCTAATCGTACCGCGTTGAATTTCCTTGCAGGCTCTATCGATAATAAATAATTGAGGGAGGAACAGCTGTGAAAAAGATTTTCCATATATTACTCATACTGGCCATCGTGGGATTCGTGGTGCCGAGTATGTCGCAGGCCCAGATAACACGATGGATGACAGTGAATAAGTTGGTCTGGGCTCTGGATTCCCAGGGTGCCACCTGGATGTCCGACTTTCTATCCAATGGTCAGAACAACCCGCAAGTCTGGTATAACTGGACACCGTATCCTGATTTCCAGAACGATGTGGGATACCATGGTATGGATGTGAACGGAGAAGGCCATCTTGCCGGGCATGGAAAGAACATCGTGGGGCAGGCCAGTTACTGGATCGGTTCCAGAAACTGGACATCACCACCTGCCGGCCAGTGGGGGCCGAGTGGAGCCGAAGCGGTGTATGAAGCAGGTAATGACTACAATGTCTTTGTGAATGATAATGGCCCGAGATCTCTGAACACGTTAATCAATACCCCTTATCCGGCATATGGGCAGGAACCTTTACATGTACGTCGCGTGGACATCCCGACTATTGAAGTTGTAGAACGGGGGCTGACCAAGCGTCAGGACCCGATTGCCTTTGATCCGACCGGCAATCCGTATGAGGTCGATCCGAATCTGATAGCGGATGGAATGCTGGAGACGAAATGGGCTGATCCCATGGGCGTCACCTTACATGAAACCCGCTACGCGTTCAGTCATCCCGACTATGAACATGTCCAGATCTCGGAACTGGTGGTCACCAATACGGG
>DATFLS010000398.1:0-3164 GCA_035267465.1 bacterium | reverse complement strand
AGGGTGATCCCGGGGAACACGCGAATCCGATACGAGATAATCAGGCCCGCATACATGTGATCGGGCACGTCGGAGGTGATACGGAACTGCATCCAGTCCGGCGTGATGTCTGCCAGATTCCCGGGATCTACGAAGAAGTTCCATGCCTCCCGGACATCAACCGGCAGCATCTGGGTGTGATATATTTTATGCAGTTTCATAGTCGTCCGGATCCAATTCGCTTTCTGTTGAAATCTACCTGGGATATCAATAATTGCTATTACATTTTCACCTCAGTAAAACCAACCCGAAATATAGTGTCTGGGCAAAATACATGTGCTTTGCCAGCCCGGGGGCGCGAATCGGCAGGGCGCCCATCCGCAGGCCGGATACCGCAAAAGCCAGACTGATGACAAACCAGGCGACATAATTCCAGAGAGGAATACCCGTATCAAACCAGTGCCAGTAGCCCAGGGTGACAGCTACCTGTTCCAGAAGGATATCAAATACGACCATTACTAATGCAATAAGGAACGCCCGCAGCAGCCAGCTTTGCTGTAAATTTCGTAACACCCATTCAACCAGACCGTCCGATGCCAGCAGCATCCCCAGCCACGCAAACCCGATTGCGACGGGGACACCATTGATCACCGGCTGGAGCACTTGGCCGTACTGATACGGTCCAAAAATGCTCCCCGTTTGCGCCCCAATCATTTCAATGACAAAACTGATACCCACCACGCCGAGGCTCCACAGGACAAATGCCACCCGTCTGCGGGGGGAACAAGTGCGATAATATTCTCCGGCCAGCCACAGTCCTATAAGCACAATGACCGGTCCCGCCAGAATCCTCATCGTGGTCTGGAATATTCCCAGGAGATGCCAGAGTCCGCCGGCCAGAAGCACAAAGTAGAGGCCTCCGATTTTCATTCCGGACAGGTACTTCTGCAGATATTTCGTCCGGAGCAACCCGAATCTCTTCGTCTGTTCTGCCGGCTGCTGTCTTGTCAACCAGCCATTACGCCGAGGTGAGGACAATGTCCCGCCCCTTCCAGCGGATAACGCCTTTCCTGATTCTCCGGTAGGAATCGAGACAGATCATTAGTGTCACCAGGACCGCCAGCGGATGCAGCAGCACACTCAAGACAACCGGATGCCGGTACCGCAGAGCCAATCCGCCCCTGATCAATACATTGACAGCGACGGCCATTCCTGCCAGGAGGGCGAGTGACCGGAACCATATCAACACATACGGGGCCACCGCCATCAGAAAGACCATTGGCACTGCGATCCAGAACACCGCACTTCTGTAACCCGTCAGGCCGAACATGATTTTAGCCATCCCCTCCCAGGTCTCCTGCAGTGTCCGGTACATTCTGGCGAATACCACCCCGGTTCCAGCTGCGGTCATAGTCCGGATCCCATACTCTTTCGATTTCCGGGCCAGCTGAACATCCTCCACCACTTCACTCCGAACGGCCTGATGTCCTCCCAGCGATTGGTATGCCTCTCGCGTAAATGCCAGCCATTGCCCGTTGGCCGCCGAGAGAGACGGCGCCGAATACTTCGTCACGGCCGGGAGCGGCAGGCTGCTGTACAATATCACGTCAATCATCGGTACCAGAAGTTTCTCCGGAAGTGTCCGGGTGATCTGCTGGGGAAACGCAGAGAACACGCCCAGTCCCGTCAGCTGCATCCAGGCGACTGTCCTGGTGACTGCGTCCGGAGTATGCCAGTTGTCCGCATCTGTGAAAATGAGCAGATCACCATCCGCCCGCTGACTCAGTTGATGACAGGCCCAGTTTTTTCCGGTCCAGCCCGGAGGCAGCTCTTCCCCGCGTATCAGGGTGAGGTTCGGATAGCGGCTGGCATACCCGGCCACCAGTTCGGCGGTGTTATCCTCGGAGCGGTCATCCAGTACCAGAATTTCCAGCCCTGTGTATTCCTGTCGCACCAGGCTCTCCAGGCACCGGCTGATATTGTTCGCCTCATTCCTGGCCGGAACCAGCAGCGAAACCTTGACCCGCTTCCGGACTGCCCCGCTCTGGCTCAACTGCGGGCCCCAAATAATATTCACATACGAAATGAGCAGCAGGATGGCAAGCGGGGCCAAAACAACTGAGGTGAAGTACAGCATCACGTGCATCCTAAGTAAACCACTTTTTGAATTGCCGATACCTGGTATGGACTGAAGCCGAGCCTTCCAGTAACCGCGTATCCGGTTGTTCTGCTCTCATCTGAGTAATCAGTTCATCCAGCAACTGCATTATCTCCTGTTCTAACCATTGTATCCCCGGAAATTCCGGACCGGTAAGTACACGATGCTCACCGAAAAGGAAAAACATCTCCGGGCGTTGCTCCGCACAAAATTCCGCTTTCATTGCCACCGGAATGAGACTGACATCACCCTTATGCCGGGTGAGAATCCACTCCAGTCCGCGTCGAAATCCCAACGGGCGCCGGAACCAGGAGGTCAGTTCTCCCTGGGGAAAAATACAGATCAGCGGCGCGGGCTCGACGGGTTTGCCCAGCAATTCCAGGGTATATTCCAGTGATTCCATAATCCCCTTCCGTGATTCGAGCGAAATGGAGTACGCGCCCACTTTCGCAAAGAACCGGAACGACTGAAGCTGCTCCTCGGTCATCATGAGATAGAGCGGACGTTCAAACACCTGCACGTTCAGCAGGTAGATGAAAAATCCGTCCCACCAGGCACTATGATTGGGTACGAGCACAATTGGAACCTCCGGATCGGTTACGGGAACCTCCCCATAGAGATAAATCCCGGCGAATGATTTTCTTAACAAGCGGAAGATATACGCATGGAAAATCTGTTCGAACCATGACGAATGGGCGGCTTTAATCATAATGGTTTGCTGTCTTGGTACCGTAATCCGGAAGTACCGGACTTCTACACTACGGCTCTCTCCTGCTTTCCTGGTATCATACCAATAAATATATCTTGCGCCAACGCTGTATATTTCATTCAGCTGACGAACCTCAGGTATTCACCGGCACCATTTGATCCTGCCGGAATGGCAGCCTGGTTCGGAGGATTTCGCCGAGCAGAATTTGCAGTTTCTCGGTCTTCGGTACATACACGCGCTCCATGAATGGGTTGTAGCCGCGTGCTTCGATCTTTGAAAGGATGCCCCGATAGATTTTACTTGCGGCGTAAATGGCGT
>DATFLS010000397.1:0-2603 GCA_035267465.1 bacterium | reverse complement strand
CTGTCTTGCCATCGGGGGAGGTCTCCGTCTGGTTGCTCCGTTAGAGCGGTGATCGCAGACCGCCACCTGGGGGACATCCCTGGTATCGATGGCTCATGCGCGGATCCGGCGAACGATGGCGGGGAGGAGATGCCTGATTGGTTCCCATCAGAAAGAAACATGGCTTTTGTAACTTTTTTAAAAAGAATCGCTCAATTTAGGTCAGCTATAAGGAGTTCTTCGACCCATAGCTACGTAAGCCTTTTCACAGAGAAAACACTTGCTCATTGCCCAGGGATCGCTCCTTTTCCATTGTTATTTACTCTGACATAACTTCTTTCTGGTCACTACCGGAAGGTGGACATTTGATCCTTCCCGGGCAGTGGCAGGATCAATTCCGTTCCCGGGAATCCTTGATATTGTATTTGACATTCGAGGCTGTCAACTATAACATTTCTTTGCCTATAGTAAGTCTGTTGCTCAACAGGGGTTCGGGAATCTGGGAACGTATGTGTTAGTCCGTACAGGGAACCGAACAGGAAATTGCAGAAGAGAGATTCATGAGTCCCGGACTCGAACACAGCGCACGTTACGATGGGGAGACCTTTGAGGGTGTCGATTTTTCCGGAAAAATACTTGAGTCGAGTACCTTCACCGATTGTACCTTTATCCGCTGCCAGTTTATGGACGCGACATTGTCTCACTGCCGGTTGATCAATGTGGTGTTTGACCACTGCAATCTCAGTGTGTTGCACGTTCCGGGCAGCACGTTTTCCGGATGCGAAATCAATCACTCCAAAGCCACAGGGATCGATTGGACGGCGGCCGATTGGAGCGCGCCGGCGATTCGGAAGCCTCTTTCCTTCCTCGAGAGCGACCTCAGTCACTCCACCTTCCTGGGTATTAAATTACCAGACATTGATATCATACAAAGTACACTTCGCGATGTTGATTTTCGTGAAGCGGTCCTGACGCGCGTATCAATGACCGGTTCTGATCTTATGGAAAGTCTCTTCGGGAAGACAAATTTGACCGAAGCTGATTTCAGGGGAGCACGGAATTACCAGATTGATCCATTGCAGAATACGATCACCGGTGCAAAATTTGCGTTGCCGGAAGCGCTGTCACTGCTGTATGCACTGGATATTGAGATCGATGATATTAATGATGACTCACGAACTAATGCAGAGCCGAGGTGATGTTTGTGAGTAAATGCTCTTATATCCGTTCCTTCACAAACAGTCGTTGGATAGATATTCGCAACAGACCCCCAGAACCAGTGTGAACCGGAGTGTTCGATGGAACAGGATAGGTAGTTGAACGCTGCGGTCTCTGGGTGAAGCCGATCCATCACTGTTCGAAAACGAACAGCAGTTGTATTAAAACCGGACACTTCAGCGGAAAGATAATCTGGGCAAACCCCTGTAGATGGGAAATAAGAGGATTGGCATTGTTTTTGTCTTATATTTTATACTTCTCCGAAGTTATGTAAAACGAGAAACACAGGGAATCAGGAGATAATAGATGCTGAAAAATTATCTCAAAATCGCTGTACGAAACCTGGTTAAGTACAAGGGATATAACATTATCAACGTCTCGGGGTTGGCCCTGGGCCTCACATGCTGCATTCTGATTTTTCTTTTCATTCGCCATGAATGGAGCTACGACAATTTTCATGAAAGAAAGGATTTGATTTACTCACTCACCATTCAGGAGAGGCAGTCGGATGGACATTTGCAGTATCATCGATTGATTCCGCTGGGTGTTCCGGAGGCTCTGGGCAAAGAGTACACGGGCATTCGGAGTGTCGTGCAGTTCGTCTCCGGAGATGTCACCCTCATGCACGCCGGCCAGGCGTTCCGGGAAGAAATTTTCGAAGCAGATTCAACGTTTTTTCGCATTTTTTCGTTTCCATTACTCGCAGGGGATCCGAATACGGCATTGTCCCGCCCGGCTCAGATGGTGGTGAGTGAAATGATCGCACATAAGTATTTTGGCGAAGAAGTCGGTGAAGATTATCAGAATGTCCTCGGCAACACCCTTTCCATCCGGATGAGGGACGGTATGCAGGATTTTCGCATCAGTGGCGTCATGAAGAACTGTCCGGACAATTCCAGCCTGCAAACAAATATTCTGATACCGTTCAGGAATTATCCCAACCTGCCACTGGGCTCGAATGAGATAAACGGGCGCACCTCCACCTATGTTCTGCTCGACGAAAGCCAGGACGTGGTGTTGTTAGAGCAGGCTCTACAACCCTTCATCGCACTGCATTTTAAAGACCGCATTGAATCCCGCCAGGCACGGGGTCTTCTGGCTCCGGAGCCCGATGCATTGCAGTTGAGGCTCCAGCCTCTGCGTGAATTGCATCTGAACCCTGAAGTGCCCGTCTATTATGAACAACCACCCCACGATCCCCGGTACTCCTACCTTCTTTCAGGGATTGCTCTGATCGTTCTTTTGATTGGCTGTATTAATTTTACCTCGCTGTCTATGGCACGCTCGACCAGTCGCGCCCGGGAGGTTGGCATGCGGAAGGCGATGGGCGCTTTGAAAAGGCAATTAATGGCTCAATTCTGGGGGGAAGCGATTTTGTTGGCCTTCCTTGCATTGATGCTCGGGAT
>DATFLS010000396.1:0-2699 GCA_035267465.1 bacterium | reverse complement strand
CGGGCATCGTGTGGAAAAATCCCTTCTGGGTAAATATCACCGATGCACTGCAGGAGGGAACAAACACGCTTGAGATCAAGGTGACCAATCTCTGGGTCAACCGGCTGATTGGCGACCAGCAACCGGGCGTCACGGAAAAGTTCACCTCTATCACCCAGGATTTTTACCAGATGAATTCACCGTTGATGCCCTCGGGGCTGATAGGACCTGTTCAAATAATAAGCAGAAAATAGCATAATTATCCTGAAGAAACCCAATGAATCATATAAATAGTATGATGAAAACGATATTAAACACCCGCTCAAGATAATGCCAGCAGATGCTTTAATGATGTTCGTGTTCATCATGTTGAACTTTATGGCATGTAAACAACAGGAGTCACCATTCATGAAGATCAAATCCGGATTAATTGGACCTGTCATCATACGTTGTGCTGCATAGAAATCAGCGTAAAAACTTCAATTTCCGGGAAGTCTGGTGTTGTGGAAGGATTATCGTTTATACCAGGTTATCCCGGATCGAAACTGGGCCGGAGGCCGCATAGATAGGGATCTATGGGGGAACAGGTTTAACAAACAGATAAGCCGATGCAATGTCGCTTAACAGAGCAGATACCGGGGTTAGCATATCAGTGGTGTCCAGGCTGTTATTCTTAGAAGTATAAACATGGAAATTGTTAGAAGGGAGTAGTGTATGAACAGACGGGAATTCTTGAAGACGATAACCGCCGGTTATGCCATTACGGTGCTGCCTTTTCCAATGTGGGCACTTTCAAACCAACGGGCATCCGGGCTGGAGTCCGGCTTTCGCAATCCGCCGGATTCCGCCAGAGCTCATACCTGGTGGCACTGGATGAACGGGAATGTGACCGAAGATGGCATCACACGGGATCTGGAAGCCATGAAAGAAGCCGGCCTGGGTGGATTTCAGGCGTTCCATGTGACGGATCGCATTCCACACGGACCGGTCGGATACGACACTGATGAGTGGCATAAACTCATGGCGCACACTATCCGCAAGGCCGATTCACTCGGATTGGAGATGTGTTTCCATAACTGCGCCGGGTGGTCTTCCAGCGGCGGTCCGTGGATCACACCCGAAACATCCATGAAAACCGTGGTCTGGAGTGAGGTGCAAATCCGGGGGCCACAGGAGAGTTTTGATGGCTGGCTGGAAGAACCGGAGTCAAATCACAACTATTACAATGATATCGCGGTATTGGCATTTCCAACACCGGCAGGTGAACGGGGTGAGGACCAAGGCTTTCGGCTCATTAACTGGCGGGCGAAGGCCGGATATGAACGTGAGGACCGTCCTGAGCCGGATACCAGGAGCATCTCCCCGGAGGAGACGATTCCAATCAGTCAGATTATTGACCTGACGGATCAGATGCAGGCGGATGGACGGCTGAACTGGGAGGTGCCGGAAGGGCACTGGACCGTGGTCCGGTTCGGGTATACCACGACGGGTGTCACCAACCATCCGGCACCACCGGAAGGCGAGGGACTGGAATGTGACAAGCTCAGCAAAGAAGGGGCGGAAGCCCACTGGAATGGAATTGTCACAAAAGTGCTCGAAGATGCAGGTCCCCGGGCCGGTCGGACGTTAAACAGTGTGCTGATTGATAGTTACGAAACCGACGATCAGAACTGGACCCAGCAATTTGCAGAAGAATTCAATAGACGCCGGGGGTATGATATCCTTGCGTATCTGCCATGCGTTACCGGCCGGGTGGTCGGGAGCATAGAGGTGAGCGAACGATTTCTCTGGGATTTCCGCCGGACCATTGCCGATATGTTTGCTGAGAATTATTACGGCCGCTTCGCGCAGTTATGCGAGCAGAACGGATTGAAGCTATACGTGGAGCCTTATGGGCGATCCGGATTTTTCGATGACTTCGCAAATGCCAGCCAGGCTGATATTCCCATGGGAGAATTCTGGGTCAACCGGTATGATGCCTGGCACTGGTGGTCCAGCAAACTTGCTTCTTCGGCTGCGCATGCGTATGGAAGAAAGTATGTCGGCTCCGAAACATTCACGGCAGGAGGCAATAACGCCGCCTGGATCAACCATCCGTATTCGCTGAAAACATTAGGCGATTATTTTTACTGCCAGGGAATAAACCGCTTTATCTTTCACGAATATGCCCATCAGCCCTGGCCTGATTTCAAACCGGGTATGACCATGGGGCCCCACGGATTTCAAATGAACCGGGGAAATACCTGGTGGAATCAATCCGCCGATTGGTTAACCTATCTGGCACGGTCGCAGTATATGCTGCAGGAAGGCCGGTTCGTGGCAGATATCTGCTACTATTTCGGGGAAAACGCGCCGAATACCTTGGTACGAGAGCACCAGCTCCGGCCCGTTCCACCGGATGGGTACGATTACGACGCCTTTGTCACCGATGTCCTGATGCAGCTGGAGGTCGAGAATGGTGAATTAGTACTGCCCGGCGGGATGCGGTACAGCGTTCTTGTTTTGCCCCACTTTGATCGTACCATGCGGCCTGAAGTGCTCCGCAAAATTCGGGACCTGGTGCGGAACGGTGCCACAGTGGTGGGGCCAAAGCCGATCCGGTCCCCGAGTTTATCCAACCATCCGGATTGTGATGAACAGGTTCGATCCCTTGCTGATGAAATCTGGGGGAATGCAAATGGCACCGATATCACCCGGCATGAATCCGGGAGAGGTCGGGT
>DATFLS010000395.1:0-2046 GCA_035267465.1 bacterium | reverse complement strand
TCGCCAGCTCTCGCAATACACGTAAGTCTGTATACACTGACCAGGTAATATAAAAAAATTTCTGATTATCTCTGCACTGAAATAGCTTCTCGACCAGCGGTTCGTTCAGTTTCCGTAAATAAACAATCTGCCTGGCATTCGACTCCAGGGGAAATTTTCTATGATTGGCCCAATTTACTTTTCAACAATTATATCAGCGATTGCGGTAAGTGCTCAGCTGTCTGCCGTAATGTGGCAATACAGCCAGAATAATTTGCTGTACCGTCCGGAGCAACTCAGGTTCTCACCTTCCGTAATCATGCATTGTATGGAATAGCCTCTCAGGCGCCGTCTCAAGTGATGGATCCTGCCCCGTCAGGAATTCGATAAACCGAACACCTCCGGTGTAAACAGTCACTCGTGTAAAAGGCGGCCCGGTCTTTCCCGTATGTCCGTCCAGATCCCATGCCCGCCGGACTTTGTTTTCCAGATAGCGGGCGAATCCTTCCTTCCACTCCTGCCAGAGCATATATTCATAATCGACACGATCCAGATGTTCGTATAACCGGTTCCTAATCCGGCGGATCTGATGCGCATCCTTCTTTCTCAGGGCAGTGAGCAAATCCGTATAGTCCCGGACAAATTGGGAATCATCGTATGGGGACGGATGGTTCAGCTCCCAGGAATATTGCTGGTTGGCCCTAGCATCCTTGTAAACTTTCAGGCCGGATTTGAGGGTCTGTTTGACTGTTCGAGCCTGCTCACAATGCACAAATTCATGCAGGAGAGTGGCATAACCGGACTGTGAGTCTAAAATATCTGGCGTGACAATGCTCGTGGGCCGGTTGTCATAAGCCGACAATGGAAAAGAGGCGCAGATCCCTTCCGGCAGCGGAAACGGCGGTGGAACCGTCCGCACAAACCGATAGCTCTGATGGCTTGAATCATGATCGAATAAATACAATCGGTCCTGGTGAGCAAAGGCGATTGGCGGACGGGTCGACAAAATGGGATGAATAGCAGTGACGCTCCGTGCTTGTGCTTCAAATTCCTGTAATGCCGAATCTATGCCGGCGATAAATGTGGTATCTTTCGTGGATTGTCCGGCAGGATGGCCAGGGACGCTAACACATAACAATCCAAGAGCTAACAGGGTTGTGATTCTTCCTCGCATATCACTTTTTGTCCAGGTATTCTGCTTCAATCCCGACCATGTCATTTATCGGATAAGTATGGTCAACCTTCATTCAAATTCACAGGCTGAATGCATGCAGCGGTTTTGTTGATCGGTTTCGTTAATAAAAAACATTCAATGCCAGATACACCCTAATAGTGTGCTACAACCATCCCTTCGAACCAGGTAGCACTCTCGACTAAAGCAAATACCATTAGAGAACCAAGCACCGTCAGAGCAGCTGCGCCACCGGATCGAACTCACCCACTATTCTGCCATTTCCAGGATTTTGCTGACCGACCGCCAGTTCCGTGCAGTAGCGGAAACACCCAGGGACTTCTCAATTCCTGCCGCCAGCTTCGACCGGCCGATGCCATCCGGGGCATGCAGGTACAGGATGTTCTCCTGAAGCACAAAGCGTTCGCTTGGTTTCTTAAGGTCCTCTAATTTATCCAAATCCGGGTTCCCGGGCGCGGAGGCCAGAAAATAGAAATGTAACGTTTTATGATCAGAGTCCGCTTCGGGAAACGGATTCGATATCACGGCTTGTTTGAATTCATCCAATTCCAGCAGGAGAACCTTCGGTGTAAACCCGAATTGATCGGTGACAGCATTACTAATTTGTGTGGCGAGCGCGGCAGTGTCAATCTCTTCACTCCGGAACACAACATTCCCGGATTGGATATAGGTCTGTATATGATCAAGATTGAATTCCTCGAGAAGTTGCACCAGATCGGCCATCGGTAATTTATTACTCCCTCCCACATTGATACCCCGAAATAAAGCGATATATGTCTTCATCGAATGAACCTCTCAGTTAGTCTCTGTCAGTTCGACTCCTCAATCGCGATGTATATAACATAATACATTACGGCAACATCTACCCTGGGATA
>DATFLS010000394.1:0-3449 GCA_035267465.1 bacterium | reverse complement strand
GCAATAGAAACCACGAATGAATACGAATTATCACAAATGAACTGAAAAAAGTAAACAATGAATAAACAACGAGGGAAAATAATCATATTACATGAATAATAACTTCATGATATAAACCCTAGAGACTTGCTTGATACTTTTTAGAGTGGACTCAATGAACACAAGTGATAATGAGTCAGTATGGGGTGGGATGGTATGAATCGCATTTACCTGATTCGTCATGGACAGACGGAGTGGAACAGGCAGAACCGGTACCAGGGATGGAGTGACGTCCCATTAAATGACACCGGAAAACAGCAGGCCAGAGAGGTAGGTAAAGTATTTGCTGATAACGCTCCGGCTGTGATTTATACGTCAGAACTTGTCCGGGCAGAAGAGACCGCCGGGATTATCGGGAGTATGAGTAACATCCCGGTGAAGAAAACCGGGAAATTGAACGAACTGTCATTCGGGGAATGGGAGGGTCGAACGCATGAAGAAATCGCCCGGGACTATCCCTCTTACTGGGAACGGCTCCGGAAAAATCCCGGTGATTTCAGGGCCCCTGGGGGCGAATCGGTGCAAGAGCTGCACACCAGGGTGGGCACTATCTGGAGGACTATTCGTGAGGATTCCGCTTCCCCGATCATAGTGGTTGCTCATGGTGGAACCCTCCGGACTTTGATTCTGGAAATACTGGAGTCTTCTCTGGACAGTTTCTGGCGGATACGGCTGGATTTCTGCAGTATCAGCCGGGTTGATACTTACGATAACCACTGTATAGTTGCGAGCCTGAATGATACCTCTCATTTGAATATCGGATAGAAAAACAATGCATCTTATTCTCGGAGGAGCCCGGAGCGGGAAGAGTGTTAGAGCGGTGGAACTGGCAACCCCGTATGAAGAGGTGATTTTTCTGGCCACTGGTGTGGCCACGGACCGGGAAATGAAAGAACGAATCGTAAAACATAAACAGGATCGTCCCACCGGCTGGAGGACCATCGAAGAGCCTGTTCACATCGTTTCAGTGCTGCGCGATCTACGTAAGGAGATGTTCACCGGGGCGGTATTGTTTGACTGCCTCGGGTTCTGGATTGGCAATTTAATGGAACAGAACAGTTCGGATGAGTTTGGGGCAGTGGAAGAGGCGGTGCTGGGAAAGGTGAGAAACGCTATAGAGGCAATAAGCACGGGAGAATATAACTTGATTATGGTCTCCAATATCGCCGGGATGGGGTTGGTCCCTTCAACCCGGGTTGGCAGAGAATTCCGGGATATATTAGGCCGTGCCAATCAGATATGTGCATCTGAAGCGGAAACGGTCACCTTGATGGTGGCCGGACTGCCGGTCCCGTTAAAATAACCTGGAGGATTAAAATTATTTCCCGTTAGCGGTAATTAGCGAGAGAGTGCAGGAACCATGAATACCCTGGAACACCTCATATCTGATATACCATGCCCGGACACAGAGGCTCGAAGTCAAGCTCGTGAACGCTGGGATTCTCTGGTCAAACCCCGGGGAAGCCTGGGGCGACTGGAAGATCTGGCAGTGCAGATAGCCGGCATAACCGGAGAGCTCGATCCTTCTCTGGAGAGAAAAACCATTGCTCTGTTCGCCGGAGATCACGGGGTGGTTGAACAAGGTGTCAGTAAATACCCGAAGAGTGTCACCGCCTCGATGATCCGGACCTTCGTCGCCAACGGTGCAGGGATCAATATTTTGGCAGAGCAAGCTCAAACAGAAGTCCGGGTCATAAATATGGGGGTTGATACCGAAGATGTACCGGCCGAGATCCTCGACCGAAGTATCAGAAAAGGGACGGATAATTTTATGATCGGGCCTGCCATGACTCGCCAGGAAGCCTTCCGGTCTCTGGAAACCGGGTACAAATTCGCAGAGATTCTGTATGCGCAGGGAATCAACCTCCTCGGAGTGGGGGATATGGGTATCGGAAATACCACGGCGAGCAGTGCGATTACCGCCTGTCTGACAGAATCTTCGGTTGGTCAGGTTACAGACAAAGGGACCGGTCTATCGGCGGAGCAGATATCTCACAAATCACAAGTCATCGAACAGGCGTTGAGGGTGAACCGGCCTGATCCGCAAGATCCCCTGGATGTGTTGAGTAAAGTGGGGGGATTCGAAATCGGCGCTATTGCCGGCTGTCTGATCGGAGGGGCTGCCCATCGTATTCCCCTACTGCTTGACGGGTTTATTACTTCGGCTGGTGCCTTAACTGCAGCAGCACTGGTCCCCGAAATCCGGCCCTTTCTCATAGCCGCCCATATCTCAGGGGAGAAAGGCCACCGGGTTGCTCTGAATCATCTGGGACTTACCCCTCTGCTTGATCTTGAAATGCGGCTTGGGGAAGGGAGCGGCGCCGCTCTCGCCATGCCGGTGGTGGAAACAAGTGTCCGATTATTAAACGATATGGCAACTTTTAAGGAGGCCGGTATATCAGGTGGTGAGTAACAAAAATAATACAAGAGAATCTGGTGCTCATCATGGTGGAAAGGTCCAGGCGATTGCAGAAAAAATGGGGATCCATCCGGATGCACTGCTCGATTTCAGCGCGAATATCAATCCCTATGGACCTCCCGAATACACCCGGGAGGTAACACATCCCGCGCTCAAAACTTTTCACCGGTCTCCGGATGAAAAGCCGTCCAGGCGAACCAGTACAGCATCACGGCCGGAATTTCCTTCCCCTGCCCGTCGGTTGTCTTTGCCGACTGATGTTCGGAATCAAAGCGAATGATTAGTTGCTGCCCATTCAATGAATCCCGGATCTTTCCGGAGGTCTGCCGGAGTTCGGAGAACGGATAGGCTTTGTATTCACCGTTGATTTCCACTCCCAGGACCAATTCTTTCCGGGGATAGCGATCATCGGAATTGCTCACCGGAAACATAATTCTTTTGTCATCCTGGTATCCGGAGTAGGGATCCCTGGAATAATTTCGGGCATACCCTGTTTCAGTCGACAGCACCTGCGTGTCCGGATGCCGGGAACGCCAGTCCTCCCAGGTGGTGTGGCTCATGGGGATCTGCTCCAGTTCCCTCCCTTTGAGGGGGCCGGACACCACCTCGCTCATAATCTGCGACCAGAGGGATTCGCTCTGGCGGTCATACAGCAAAACTTCATTGTTGTAGAGCAATCCCGAGACCCCGAAGGCTCGATCCTTTCCGGCCACGTGGGCGTCGTACGCCATTCCGCTGCCGCACAACGGACAATACGTCATCACCACCGGATCGTCGCCGAATTCATCATTCACAATCTCGTGCCAGTTCATGATATTAATAGGATACGCTCTGGCAGTGCCCTGCTCGACTATTCCAAGCACCCGGTCATCAGCCCGCAGAAAATCGGCCTCTCCCGGCTGCACGAACTTCGGATTGTCAATGGCAGGGATCCCATCCCTGGGCGGACCAACGGACACGATCTCGTCCGCCGGTATCAGCGACCCTGACA
>DATFLS010000393.1:0-3312 GCA_035267465.1 bacterium | reverse complement strand
TTCACAATGGAATGCCCTCCGGGAGATCATCGATCATCCGCATATTACTGCGGCAGAGGAGAACAAGACGAACAGTATTCCACTCCTGTATCTGAATCAGAAAACAGCGGATCTTCTGCTGCAAAGTATTCACACCTCCATGCCGAAAAGCCAGCGAACGATTGATTCCACGCGTTCCCCGATTTCTCAGCGGTTGCCGGTATCGGTTCGTGCCCGGATCTCTGTGGAACACCAACCGGTCGAAGGCCAGAATGTGATCGGGTTTCTGCCTGGACGCGATTCCGTTTTGGCCAACGAGCATATACTCATATCAGCCCATTATGATCACCTGGGAATTCGGGCGGATTCGATTATCTATTACGGCGCCGATGATAACGCCTCCGGTACGGCCGCGGTGCTCTCTCTCGCCAAAGCGTTTACCGCCAATACGATCTGGCCGAAACGTTCACTGATCTTTGCGCTTTTCGACGGGGAGGAGCATGGCCTCTATGGGTCGAAGCACTTCTCCGAATTCCCGCCGGTCCCTCTGGAAGACATCACGGCCAACCTCAATCTGGATATGATCGGACGCAATGTTCCCGATTCCATTTACGTGATCGGCTCAAACATGCACAGTCAGGATCTGTATAATATCAGCCGGATTGCCGATGCCTATGTGCCCTTTCTCTCGATGAACTACCGGTATAACTCGGTTACCCATCCCACCAGATTGTATTATCGCAGCGATTATTACAGTTTTGCCAAATACGAGATTCCGATTATCGGATACTTCGATGGCTTTCATCCGGACTATCACGAACCAACCGACGTCCCGGAGAAACTACAATACCGGAAAATTCAGCGGGTAACCAACCTCGCCTACCTCACCGCATGGGGAGCTGCAAATTATCCGGATACCCTCAGCCTCAATGGTACACTGATGAAATAACAGACCATCCGGACCCTCATAGTAAGAAGATATATAAAAATCAGACCCGACAGTCCGAAGGACTCCGGCTACTCTCTTTACGCTCTTTTCTCTGAACTCTTGCTTTACCCTTAACATTTTTCAACTCCGGGGAAATCTGGAATCATCTGTCCCAATGGGATCCCTGTGGGGCGTGCTATTCTTGTTGAATTCAGGAATTATCCGGGTCAGGTATTGACCGTGCCCTGATACGCGGTCTCCCGGACATCCACTGCGATGATCTCAATGGCATGCATTCGCCAGCGATAAATAATGCGGTAGTCGCCTACCTGGATCAGAGCCAATCCATCCAGCCGGTCTCTGAGCAAAGTTCCCGATTCCTGTTTGGAGATACCCTGAAGAGACTCGAACATTTTCGATTGAATCTGGGGGTGAAAATCAGTGATGACATTCTTCGTATCCGGATGGATTTTGATGCGAACCGGTTGTTGCCGCTTGCTGTCCCCGCCAGAGCGGTTTTCCAGTAATTCACTCGCCGTCAACGATATGCCCTCACCACGATCCAAAAGATGAATGCCCCGCAAAACAGATTCCAGAAACTTCGGATCCTTCATAACATACAGCGTCTCCTTCCACCCGTCATATAACTCCTGACTCATGAGTACCGCCACGGACTGCCCGTTTCTGGTGACGCTGATGGGGTTGGTGGTATCGTGGACTTCCTCTACAAATTGACTTAATTTCATTTTTACCTCGGACAGCGAGAGCGTTTTCATCATATTTCCTCCTATAAATACGGTCAACTGTTATTGTAGTCTTAAATATGTCCAATATAGGATGAGAATCGCCTCCGTGACAACCTTTTTTTGTGAGTGGCATCCATCGACTCACGGATCTTCCTGATTCACTTAAATACCCAACAGGTTAGGCAGAAATTCCGTCAGCCACGGGATGTAGGTTATCCCCAACACACCGGCCAGCAACATCAATAAGGGCATCAGCGTTGATAAATAGACCGTGGTTAACGATTTATCAAACCGGTAGGATGAAAGAAACAGGTTCATTCCGATAGGCGGCGTCAGAAATCCCAGTTCCAGGTTGGCAAGAAAGATAATGCCCAGATGGACCGGATCCACATTGAACACCAGACCGAGCGGCGCGATGAGGGGCACGACGACGACCAGTGCCGAAAAAATTTCCATGATCGCCCCGGTCAGAATAAGAAAAATATTGAGCAACAGCAGAAAGACCAGTTTGGACTGAATATGGACCTGCACCCACGCCAGCATTTTCATCGGGATTTGTGCATCGATCAGATAGCTGGTAAAGCCCATTGCCACGCCGAGGATAATCAGCACTCCACCGACCAGAATTGCACACTCTCTCAGCACCGCAGGTACATCTTTTAGAATATGGAGATCTTTATACACCACGGATTCGACGATCAAACAATACATGGCGGCAAATGCAGCGATTTCCACCAGAGAAGCCACACCGCTGAAGATGCCTGCCAGGATAATGAACGGAATCAGGACCTCCCACTTTGCTTCCCAGAGCGCCCGGATGGACTCCGTGAATTGAAAAGGAGTCCGCTCGACTCTTTTGGTATGCGTTCCGTTGAAGATCCCCCAGGCAGACAGGAGAACCAAAAGCAGGATTCCCGGAAGAATGCCCGCCACAAACAAGGAGGGTACGGGGACATGCGCAATCACGGCATACAGAATAATGGGGAGGCTCGGCGGGAATAATAATCCCAGCGATCCGGAGGCGGTCACCAATCCCAGCGAAAATTTCTCGTTATATCCGGCCCGGATCATCAACGGCATCAGCAATCCTCCGAACGCCAGAATGGTGACCCCGGATCCACCGGTGAAAGCGGTGAAGAACGCACACACCAGAATGGTGGCAATAGCCGCTCCCCCGGGCATCCAGCCGAACCAGGTTTGAAACACCGCCACCAGCCGTTTTGACGCGCCCCCCTCCGAGAGAAAATATCCTGCCAGCGTAAACAGGGGAATAGTTGGCAAAATCGGTGAGGTCACAATGCGATACATTTCACTGGGAATGGATGATACCGGAACCTGACTGCTCCAGAACAGCAGCAGCGCCGCACCGCCTAACACTACGAACACGGGAGCGCCTGCAATAACCGCAAACAGCAGCATAACGAATCCGGCCCAGATTATTCCGGAGCCGGCCAGCGGTTCCCAGAATGCCAGTCCCACCACCAATGCTAACAGGGCCAGGCCAATCACTCGCTCCCGGGGTGACCGTGTGCCCTGCAGAAACAGCCGCACCGCAATCAGCGAAAATCCGATGGGCATAATAACTTCCGCAAACCAGGTGGGGACCCCACTCAGAATATAGACCGGATACTGAAATTCGACGACCACCAGATCCAGACT
>DATFLS010000392.1:0-2690 GCA_035267465.1 bacterium | reverse complement strand
TCCGGCCAGCCGTCCCGGTTGTAGTCCGTCTTTGCAGCACCCAATGTTTTGCCGGGAGCCGGCAGAAAGCCCGCCTGTTCGGTCCGGTCGGAAAAGGTCCCGTCGCCGTTATTGTGATAAAAACGTCCCGGCACGCCGTCGTAGAGAAGCGGAGTACAATATTCTTTGGTGACGCCATCTATGGAACAGAAGATATCCTTCTCCGGAGACCAGTCGACGTAGTTTCCGACATAGAGATCCGGCCAGCCGTCTCGATCGGCATCGAAAAACAAGGCAGCCGTACTCCAGGTGGATTGATTGACGACCCCGGCCTCGTTCCCCACTTCCGTGAAGACCCCGTTATCGTTACGAAATAACATGTTTTCATACACGGTGGTAAAGAAGAAATCCTCATCACCGTCATTATCATAGTCGGCGCAGGTAATGCCGAATCCGTAAGTTGATATGCCGTCCAATCCGGCTTCCCTGCTCTGCAAAGTGAAGGTGCCGTCACCATTGTTTTCGTATAACCAGAGTATCCGGATATGGCGCCCGGTGTGTTCCGGCCAGCTGCCGCCGCCAACCAGTAAAATATCCATCCAGCCATCATCGTTGTAATCAATGAAGCCTCCACCGGATCCGAAGGTTTCCGGCATCCACTTCATTCCGAAGGCGCCTGTTTCATGCAAGAAATCTCCCAGGCCGGCCTCCCTGGTGATGTCCCGGAAAGCGATCTCTGTCTTGCGAGGATTGGCAGCGGAGGAGCCGGCACCGGATTGTTCGGATCCCGGGCAGGAGATCAGCAGTCCCCAGAGGATCAGCACCAGGAAAATTGTTGACCTCGGAAAGTGCGTCATCGGTCGGCGTGTGTTCGATATAAATTACAGGGACGAGTCAGAATGAAGGCAGACGACACTCAGGGGAGCCCCCCGCTGTTCTGAAGATAGGACATGGCATACTGGTTATCCGGCTGAAGTTCGAGGGCGGTTTTCCAGGCATGGCGTGCCTGCTGCAGCTGATCCGCCTGGGCATAGGCAACTCCGAGATTCAGCCACACCTGAGCGAGGGTGGAGTCCGCGTGCAGGATATTCCTGAAATACGAAATGGATTCCTGATATCGGCCGAGATCCATGCAGATATGCGCCAGATTATTCTGGAGAACCAGGTTGTGCGGTTCAACAGAGAGGGCCATGAGCAGTGACTCCCTGGCCATTGAATAATCGCCCAGCTCGTAATAGGCTTCTCCCAGGTTCGCCCAGTACATCATGTTGGACGGCTCCTGCCTGGTTTTCTGCTCCAGCCTGACGATCTCGGTTAGTTTACCGCGCAAAGTATCAGCCCGGGCAAGATACGATTGTGCTGCTTCCGGTTGATCACTGCGCATCAATGCCTGGCCCAGCTGATAGTGCGCCCGATAATTCCAGGGCATCTGCCGGATCGCCTTTTTGAACATTTGCACTGCCTTGGCCATCTCTCCCTTCTGGAAGTAAAGGGTACCGACTTCAAATTCATAATCGGGATCAGTTGGGTTGAGTCGATAGGCTTTCAATGTGTAATCGAGCGCTTGATCTATTTCCCCGGAATCTTTGTACTCCCGTGCGATACGCATGTAGGCCTCGGCATTGGTGCTGTCATCCCGGATGGCCTGATGGTAAATATACTGTGCACTGTCGGGCTGCTCTAAATTGGTGTAGGTCAGTCCGAGGTTCAGGTAAGTTTGTTGCTTGGAGTACAATATCTTTTCCGGATTATATGATTCGAGTGCTGTCCGGAAATGATGGAGCGCCTGCCGGTACTCTTCGAATTTAAACCGGATGTTGCCGAGATAGAAATGAATCCCGGGATAATCCGGCTCCAGCCTCTCGGTGGTTTCAAACTCCTGTCGCGCTTCGCTGAGGCGGTTGAGGTTATCATAAATCAATCCCCGGATGAAGTGGATATCCGGGGAATCCGAATCGTATGTGAGTGCGCTGTCGGCATAGGCCAGGGCAGTGATGTAATCCCCGGCGGAAATGGAGTTTTACGCTTCCCGTAGAAAGGAGAGCGCCTGGGGCGAAGTGTAGGACTGGCGGAGAGATCGCGAGGTCTGATCCTTCCCGCAGTATGAAAAAAGAATGAAAATAAGGCTCACCGCAATAAGAGAGAGATATGCCTGCTTCATAGCCAGACTAATCGGGTATTTAAATTCTCATTGATACACTCATCCGACATAATAAGGAAGTGGCCTCTATTATCCCGGATACAGTTCCGCATCGGAATTGGCTTGTGTCTTACAGTCCCATTATCAAGCATGTGGAAGAATATGTGAAAAACCCCAGGCTGAGTCAAGATGCAAATGGGTTACTGTCATAGTCAGGATGACCGGAATCCTGGCGATTCTCTCATATCGCCTAAATGTAGATTTGTCAAGTCGACGGGATTTTTCATATATTTGCTTTACTTCATTCATCGCGGAAGTTTCTGATTGGTTTGAAAAATAACCAGAGAAGATTGAGAGCAGTCCGGAATGCAGCTCCTCCATCAAAGATACCAATGAGAAATCATTTATTTGAACTCGCCTGTCAATATCCGTGGATGCGATAATTTGCATTAGTTAAGGATTTATTATGCCACTCATTATCCAGAGATTGTGTGCAATTATTTCGATCATAGCTATTTTTACTCCAGCGCTCTCAGCTCAGAACCGGGTTGACTGGGAGGTTTCGGAAATG
>DATFLS010000391.1:0-7839 GCA_035267465.1 bacterium | reverse complement strand
AGCGTACCGGCTTCCGGATCAACGATCCAGTATTCCCGGACGCCATATTGTTCGTAGAGTGTTTTCTTCGCCCCCCTGTCAACGGCGGCAGTGGATTCCGAGAGCACCTCTATCACCAGATCCGGGGCCTCCACGATATTCGAGCGGGTGATAATTCTGGAGCGCTCCCGTGTAACAACACAAAGATCCGGTTGTACCACATTGGTCATGGACAACACCACATCGGTAGGGGCAACATACACATGGCCAAAGTCTTTTTTCTGAATCTGAATATTCAAAGTGGTTGCTAATTGAACAACAGTAAACTGATGTAAAGTTCCAGGTGCCGGTGTCACATACAATTCTCCTTCGATTATTTCATATCGCTTCCCGTCATCGGGGAGGCGGCGATAATCGTCGTAGGTAACGATTCGGTTTGCCTTCACACTCATGGAGTCATCCTTCCGTGTCCGATATTACTTATTCTCAATATAGAAGGAGAACCGACGGGATGCAACACAGAGATAGTCCCTGCAAATCATGGGATGATAGGTGTCTCACTTAGCATCCGCTCTCACAACCCTGCACTCTTCCTCCACGTGAACTTTGCACCCTACATATAGCGATCTTAATCACAGCATACTCAGGTTTGATAAACAGTCTAGCTGAATATCGTCCGTGAATCTCTACTCCTCCAACCGGTACTGTTCCAGCAGTTCGGGATACGAATACGGCTCATCCTCCCACTGTTTGGGCACTTCGTTCTCTTGCATTCCGTGCATTAATTGAAATGTAGGCACCGGCAGGTCTTCCACCGGATCGGCGAAGGGACCATACAGCTCGGTACTCTGCTGGTGTTCTTCCCAGGCCGCCTCCACCAGCTCCGGGTTCAGATACAGATCCAGGGCAGTGGTCGCCATATATTTGGCCGCGGTGAGGGCGCCCTTGAATGCCTGGGGCAGACAGTTACCCGCCACCTGCTGCCAGGAATGTCCCGGCACTCCTTTCGGCTTGGTAGCCGAGACAAACCGAACCATGGGCACTACCCAGCTGGTGTTCGCTTCATCGATGGACCCGCCGCTGCTGGCCCACTCGAACGGGGCATCCAGATCGGGATGCTCTGTCTGGTCCGAATAATAGGGCGGCTCGGTGACATCTTTTGTCCCGGACAACGGCTTGCCGGCGGCCTGATCCTCTTCGGTCCAGGCCGGGGGACCGATCAACTGCACGTTCCGGTTCCCCACCCGGGCCAGGACATTATTGGGGAGATACTCCCATACTCCGGTGATTTTAAGAAATTCCATCTCAGTCTGACTCATCATGGCCGCGGCTTCGGCCATCTGCCGGGTCCAGTCCATTAATTCGGTGACGTAATCATAATGGGGTGCGCGGACGTAGTACCACACTTCCGCCTTGGGCGGGACCACGTTGGGAGCTCGACCTCCATTGGTGATGGAGGACATAATCCGGGAGGTGGGCCGGATATGCTCCCGCATATAGTTCATCCCGACGCTCATCAGTTCCACCGCATCCAGGGCACTGCGGCCTTCCCAGGGATCCGAGGCGGCGTGTGCGGCAATGCCGGTAAACCGCACCTTGAAATTATCCATGGCAAGAGAAGAGGAGTAAACTACCCTATTGTCCCCACTCGGATGCCAAGAAATTACCACGTCCGCATCCGCATAGATTCCGTATTTGACGAAAAATGCCTTCCCTACCAGCGTTTCTTCCGCCGGAGTGCCGTAGACCTTCACCGTTCCCCGGATGCCCTCTTCCCGGAGTGCTTCCTTCACGGCGACCGCCGCCATGGAACTATAGGTGCCGAACAGGTTATGCCCACAGCCATGCCCGGGCGCCTCCTCGGTAATCGCCTGCTGTTCCGGCTGACCGGCCACCTGGCTTAATCCCGGCAGGGCATCGAACTCCGCGTGAAATCCGATGACCGGTTCCCCGGCGCCCCAGGTGGCCACAAATCCGGTCTCCTGGTCCGCCACACCTGCCTCCACCTCGAACCCGCTGCGTTCCAGGAAATCCTGTAAAATTTCTGAACTCAGGTGCTCACCCAAACCGAGTTCCGGGTGATGCCAGATATAGGTGGCGACTTCGCGGCCCAGCGGCTGGTGGTCCTCCAGCCAGGCCATGGCCTGTTTTTTTGCAGGGGTCATCTCCCCGGATGTACTATCCACCCAAGTGTTTCCCTCGATAATTTGTTGATAGTCTTCATCTTCACGAGCCTGTATCATTCCGGTGCCGATAAAATACACCAGCAGGATCATTACTATCATACCAGGTGATTTTCGATATGTAATCATCGGTGGTCCTTTCCGCAAATATGAATAGAAATTTTCTGTTGTTCCTGAGATACGGGATCAACTCTGGAGAGAATGCCAACTTCTCCCATATTGTATGTTCCTAACTGGTTGATTGTACAGCCGGAATGAATCACTGTAATAATAGCTGATTCCCCAAACATAAGCAAGTGATTCGCATATCATCCCCATGGATGAATAGCTGGCTTGTGTGGGAACTGACTCCGATAGCAGACCGCGTTTTTGTGACCTTCCGCCACTGCAGCAATTGTCCCCTCAATCTGATTATCTCAAAGCTGTCTTGGGGATCGACAGCGAAGGGAAGCTTCTGCGTGTATTTACTCCAAACTATACTGAATATTTATTTCAGCACTTCGAACCCTATCAAAGTGGCATCGTCGCTGTAATCACGCATCCCGCTGAATTCCAGTCCATAGGAATAGACCCGGTCAATCAGCTCTTCTATGCCGGATTGGGTGTGGTTGATCAGAAAAGCACGCAGGTGTTCCGGATCGAGAAAATCTCCGTCGATGCCGCCGGCTTCATTGATCGCGTCAGTATAAAGAAGCACTTTATCACCACTGGCGAGCCGGATACTCTTTTCTTCGAATGTCACCATGGATTCTTCCAGAATTCCCAGCGGTGTTCCCCGTGTTGAAAGAGTGATCACTTCCCCTGATTGACCGGAGATCAGGAAGCCTGGCGGATGACCGGCCTGTGTGTAGATTAACTCCTTTTGCCGGGCGTTATAAATCACGTAGAACATGGTCACAAACGTGCCGGCGGGCATTGCCCCGGTGAGCAGGTGATTGGTCTGCTGCAGGACCGATTCCGTAGAAGGGTTATTTCTGGAGATGGTCTTGAATGTATTGGAGGACATGAAGCAGAGCAGCGCTGCCGGAATCCCGTGCCCGGTGACATCCGCGATGAGCATTCCATACCGCTCTTCCGGCAGATGCACCACGTCAAAGAAGTCCCCGCCGATATCGGCCAGGGGATCGAATTTCGAGGCCATCTTCACCTGATCATTGACCGGGAGCTGGTGCGGGAGAATAAATTCCTGGGCTTGTCTGGCTTGCTGCAGTTCCTCTGTCATTTCGGTATGAAATTTCCGGAGCTCCCGGTTGGCCCGTTCCAATTGATCTCTGGTCTCGTTCAACTCGGTGATATCCGACTGAATGCCGACATAATTCGTCACCACGCCAGCCTCATTCCTGATGGGGGAAATCGACAATCGGTTCCAGAATTTTGCACCATCTTTGCGGTAATTCAGGAGTTCCACTACGCAGCCCTGTTCGGTTTTCAGTCCGTCACGGATTTCCTCCACCGCATCCGGATCCGTTTCTTCTCCCTGCAGGAATCGACAGTTTTTGCCAACGATAAAGTCCCGTGAATACCCGGTCAACCGCTCGAATCCCTTGTTCGCGTAAATGATGGGATTATCCGGGAGTGAGGTATCGGTGATGACGATCCCCTCCGCGGTCACATCAGCCGCTTTCTGGATTAACCGGAGTTGCTCTTCCGCTGACAGTTCCAACGGCACTTTGTCCATAGATGGGTTATCCTTTCACAGTTAGTTACAACAACACGCCATATGAAATTGCAATTACCACTATTATACTTTATAGTCCCCCATGGTTCAATAGTGTTCTCCGCCGGACATTCCATGAAATTAATCGAGCCGGGCAGGCAACGCTTCACAATGTGCTTTCCATTACCCCCGGACTCTCGCCGGGCATAATGAGCAACCTGACGCTCCTGGAGACTTGGTAATACAGTGACACCTGTGTGGTGACAGGATGAGGCATACCAAAAATTTCCGGTTCAGGCGGTTGGATCCTTTCTTGATGCGGCAGGGCTATTCTCGTTTCAGAAGTCCTAATCTCCAGGGGAGTTTCGAATACTCCCCGGTGAATTGTTCCAGGCGCAGCCCCTGGAAAATCCACGTTGGATCGGTGGCATCGTACAGCAGGGTCTGGTCGTAACCGGCTCTGATTGCTTCTCCATGGGAGACCATCTCCGTCCACCGGGGCACCCCGTCGGGAAAGCGCAGTTGCTCCCCGGTGGCGTAGGTAGCCGTTCTTTTTGCCCAGGGACCGGTGAGGGCCGGTGCCGTTGCCAGACCGTATGAACGCACGTTATCAATCCTCAACTCATAAATCATATGATATTTCGTGGCACCGGCTGCCCGGTAGATATGCACGGCTTCGTGGACACCGGAAAATACCTTCCGGGGGTTCCCGAATCCGTCTGGAAACCGATCCAGGGTAGTGGTCTGAAGGTACACATCCCGGTGCTCTCTGGTGTAGAAAAAATAAGCGGAATCCGTATCGCAGATCACCCAGAAATCGATCCACTTGGCCTCTTCGTCCTTTGGAGTGAGCGGGACAGGCCTGCTCCAGGATCCGGGATCCGCAATATCCGGTGAAGTGGCATAGACCGGTTGATAACGGGCATCCCGGGTCTGAAATATCAGGTACCAGGTCTCCTGCGGTTCAAAAAAGAGCACCTGCGGGGCGGCCGCATACGGGGAGGTTCTGCCCCGCAGCTGATCCAGCTGGTGGCGCTTCGCCGTACTCAATTCGTTCAATTCCTCGGCGGATACATACCCCAGACTGTACTTCTCCGCACCCCTGGCCGTATAAAATAGATGCCAGTTCCCCTGGTAATACACTATGGACGGGTCTTTCACGGCGATATCATCGAAAGTCCCGGGCTTGCCGGCGGTCAGGAGCGGTTGGCCAACTACCCAGTGAAATTGAGCAATTCCTGAATTCTGGTAAAAAACACACACCAGGATGAATACAAGCATGCAGTACGGTTTTTTCATAGAAGCGGCCTCCGGCGGATTCATCCTCACATTACCATCCGGTGAAAAACACAATTTTCGCTGAGCACGATAAAAAATAGGAAATATGTACACCAAACTGATCCGTACTTATGTATATACAGTGAATTGGCCACAATTGCTCCTGAGAGCAAGCGAAACCATTCCTTTTCTCTTTCTCCTGCAAGAACCTGGTTGAGATCGTCTCTTCAACCTCTCTCCCCAGGGGATCTCTTTGCGGTGCTGTCTGATCAGAACTCCCTACTGATCGGAATATCCGGTTACACGCCGATGATGAGGGATTTAATATTGGTCCGGAAAATTTTCTCTTTCACCTCATGCGACAAATTGATCGACTGAAAAAGCTCGAATTGCCGCAGCTGTTGATCCGGCCGGAGTTTATCAGTGCCGAATACCAGCCGGTCAGCTCGCCGGAGTATAAACTGCTCCCCGAAATCCAGGTCCCGCAGAATCGCATTAGCGCCGCTTCCGGCGGACATATCTCCGTATAAATTGGGATAGGTATCCATCAGACGGTCGAGGGCGCCGCCGGGCAGGACTTTCGAATCCGGGTATGATTGCATATCCTCCGGGGTTAATTCCCCGGAAATGTTCGCCCAGAATCCCTGGGCATGTCCGATAAAATTGGTCTCCGGGAGCTGGCGGAGTACGTCTTCCAGGCCCGGCAATCCCGGCTGATCGGTATTCCTTATGGTATCGAGATGGAACAGCACCGGCAAATCCAGTTCACCGCAGATCCCAAATAATTGCAGATTCCGGGGATGGTTTACCGGTATCCCGACCTTGTGCTCCCCGAATCCCCGGGCGCCATATCCGATATACTTTTCCAGCTGAGCCCGTAACTCCTCCCCATCAATCCGTGTTCGCGGATCCAGGGAACAGAATGGAATCAGACGATCCCGGTAGGGTTTCGTCTCCCGCAATACGTAGGCGGTGGTGACGGGATAATCCCAGGATTCCGGATTCACCAGCGGCAGGACGACCGATTCGGCGATGCCGTATTCATCCATGTGCCGGACCAGATCACCTGCGGTGAGAGCGGCGTCGGATCCCCAGGGCTGGGTAATATGGGTATGGGCGTCAACCGCTGCCACAGATCCGAATATCGAGGCACCGGTTTGATCAGCGGCGTGAATCGCCACTTTTGAGGCCGGAACGCAGGAAAACAGCATCGTCCCGCCAACCACAGCTCCCAGACGGCAAATAAAATCACGCCGACTGATGGTATGACCTGGTTTCTCTTTCCTTGAATGATCCATTAGCGCAGTTTTCCTTTAATTTTTTTACTTACAAGCCATAATCCCAGAGATAGGTTACCCGGCTCTGGCGCTTTGATGCTCAGGCTCTCCAACACAACATCGGAATTTCTGATGTTCCACTCACACAATATCATCGATTCAGGAGAGCAATTGCCGGCGATTTTCATACACCTTCTGTATGGCATCGGCAATATCGTCCATGTCCTGTCTGTCGCCCAGCAGATACTGATGGGAGAACATCGCGATCACGTCGCCGGTGCAGAGCTTCTTGTTCACCGGCAGGCTTGTCCGGATACCCTGGAACCGGGCCAGCTGCTCCTTCGAGTACAGCTTCTGATAGGTGGGGGACTGAATGGTGGCATCCACACTGGGACGCAGCTGGAGTTCATCATTGATATATCCGCCCATGGGGACCCCTTCTGCGCGAACCGCCTCGAAAAATTTCTCGCGTGGCAGTTCGTCAAAATGTTCTTTGAGATACAGGAAGCCGAACAACAGGTAAGTACCCTGGGTATCCCCATAGATGTTCTGCAGTTGAATTCCAGGAACTGACTCCAGTTTCTCCCTGAGATACCCGGCATTTTCCAGCCTCGTTTGAGCCCGCTGTTCAAATCCGGGAAGCTGTCCCAGAAGGACGGCAGCCTCGAACTCGTTCATCCGGTATTTGGGACCGATGACTGTCACTTCCCCTCGTCCCATGCCATGATTGTGATAGGCATAGCACTTGTTCATCAGTGTCTCGTTATCGCAGGTGATGCCTCCGCCCTCCCCGCACGCCAGGGTTTTGCTCGCCTGAAAACTATAGCAGCTGATATCTCCGATGGTGCCCAGTCGTTGTCCATGGTAGGTGGTCGCGTGAGCCTGGCAGGCATCCTCGATCACATAGAGATCATGCCTGCGAGCGATAGCCATAATCCGATCCATATCAGCAGGTTGTCCCATGATATGGACAGGAACGATCGCCCTGGTATGCTCAGTGATCTTTCGCTCGGCATCTTCCGGATCCATCTGGAAGGAATCCAGCTCTTCATCAACGAAGATCGGCAGGGCGTTCGTCCGGAAAATTGCCGTCATGGTACCCTTGTCCGTAAACGGCGGCATGAGCACCTCATCCCCGGCGCCGATCCCCAGCGCTCCCAGGGCTGTATGCAGCGCCTGCGTCCCGGAGCCGGTTCCGAGGGCGTATCTGGTGCCAATCAACCGGGCGAATGCCGTCTCAAACTCCTCCACAGCCTTCGAAGTGGAGTTTATTCGCGACCAGCCGCCCCGTTTCCCGGCCTGGATCACTCTCTCCTCGATGCCGGTATCCCATGGAGGCCAGGACGGCCACTGCTTGCCCTCCCGTACCGGTTGACCGCCTAACAGCGCCAGCTGTCCGGCCGTGTTTCTGTTAATCCCAAATCGTGGCATTCCTCCGGCCGTGCCGGCTGCTAAGGTGCCGGCG
>DATFLS010000390.1:0-2460 GCA_035267465.1 bacterium | reverse complement strand
CATCTCCACCCCACCGGCTATCAGTTCCTGGAGCGAAGGCGCTGATCCGTTGATCGAAATCCAGATGACATCATTCGGCTGCAGGTCGCTCTCCAGGAGCCACCCGGCCAGCGCCACGTGCCATATCCCCCCGAACGCAGTGCCGGAGGCTTTCAATTTTCCAGGATTATTCCGGATGGACTCTTCCAGCTCCTCCAGGGTCTGCCACTCGGAATCCTCCCGAACAAAAATCGCCGCATAATCACGGTTCACCTGCATGATCGGACGAAAGTCGCGATAGGTGATGTTGGTGAGTCCACGCCAGTGAAGCATATTCAATTCCGCAGTCACCAGGGTGACAGTGTAACCGTCGGGATGTGCAATCGCCCCCCGGGTATGACCGGTCACGCCTGCTCCGCCGGTGGCATTGATGACATTCACCGGCACACCAAGCTGGCGTTCCAGTTGTGAACCCAGCTGCCGGGCAACCCGATCACTCCCTCCGCCGGCAGACCACGGACAAATCAGCGTGATGGGCCGGCTGGGATATTGCTCTTCTCCCGCACAACCGATCATGAGAAGTGATACCAGGCCGAGGAGCACTATTCGGATAGAATGTTTTATAGACACGAAGATCAATCCCGCAATTTATCCGATTCGACTCTTTAACTGCCAGCGCTCTCAATGCATCTTTGTGCTTCGGCTACAAAGTTAGAGTATTAGAAGATCGGAATTCTGCGGAGAGAAATGCAACCGATTATTGCATCAGAAGGAAGATACTCGGGGAGATGATATCTTGCGACAGGAGAAGAAAACAGAGGTGAGGTAACCCTAAATTGTCACTTCACCTCTGTTCAGTTCCCTCAGTTACTAACCCTGTCACTCACTGTGCCGCACCTGGACACTCACCTCTTCGAAAGTGAGATGGTAGAAGAATGATACCGGAGGCGGGAAATGGCCCTGTCCGATAACTTCGGGATGCTCCACATTGGCCGGAAGATCATGAAATACCAAATGGAATTCCAGATCATCCGGATCTGTTACTCCATTATTCGTAGCATTCGCAGGATTATAAATCCCACCACCAATCGTCTTGACCTCGCCATTATTGTTTCGGGCACCAACGGTTGTCATGGTATGACCAACCCATAAAGGAGCGGGTCCGTCAAACGGATTCTCGAAGACTTTTCCGTTCAACCTCACTTCACCCGGACCCCAAGTGGCAAGATGGTTAAAAATAGTCGGAAGTACCGGTTCTCCGGCGGTGGTATTTCCGTGGAGAAATACATTCGTTCTCACTGGATCACCTGATTCGGTAACAAAGTTACCAGTTGATCCCACTAGTGTTCCACCAGAAGGATGCGGTGGGGCTGCAAACTTCTCCTGGGTGTACAACCAGGAACCGTTTCGATCCTTCCATTTCACCATGATTTTGCCTGAATTATCAACGGGATCGATTGTCAGGTGTGCCACCGCATTTTGTACAGGTGTTGATCCGTCCCCGTCCCACACGAAAGAATGGACTGGTCCACCAGGTACCCCCTGCACAGAATACACCGGACTTCCCTCTACTTTCCGATTCAGCCGTGCATTTGTCGCTTTCACCTGATAAGTTATTCCACTATTGGCATTGACCACAGATGCGATTGAAGCGCCAGCGCCCCTCTGGATATTCATAACAGGTCCATCGGATGTGGCGTCCTGTGAAACCTGAGATGAGTTCTGAGGCGGCGTTGGTGCACCTTCACAACTGAGTAACACCAATCCCAGGACGAGTCCAACCATCACTGGGAATGATCGCAGTGATTGTGTCATCATTCTTCCTCCTTTGTGGCTGATTGGTTACTAAAACTCTACTCTTTATCAGGGGTATGACCCCGTTTCAGTATAATGCTATTAAACAAGAAGCAAGGGCGGTGTAAGTCAGACTACACTCAAGAGAAGTTCTTCAGATTCGAGAGATTTATGACAGTAACTAATTTCGATTTTTCGGATATCGACCGGAGTCGAGAAAGCATGGACTCCCTGATGTACAAGGCAGGCTGAGTATTTCCTTTGTACAGCACTGAAATTGAGGTTCTTGCCTCCCTGAAGGTTCAGCGGAAATATTGGTTCGCGTATTACGCCTGGCTGCTTAACTGAACAGACTGTCGGAATCTCACCACAACATTGCGCACAACGGGAATTCTGAACGCCAGTAAAAATACAAGTATACCGCCATATATCAACGGCTCCCGGATATCCGATTTCACCAACCAGATGTAGTGCAAAATGACCAGAACTCCCGCCAAATACACACTCCGATGCAAGGGTTTCCATTTCTTCTTCAGTCGCCGTTTCCATCCCCTGGTCGAAGTGACGGCCAGGGCGGCCAGTATAATGAAACCCGCGAATCCCACTAAGACAAAGGATTTCTCCACAATTGCCTGCTGAATGAGCGCCCAGTCGAAAAAATAGTCCAGTCCCACGAAGATGCTTAAA
>DATFLS010000389.1:0-3416 GCA_035267465.1 bacterium | reverse complement strand
CATCCTGTTTTTCTGTGTGTATCTGCCTCAAAGAGATCCCCTCCTTGGGATGTGCCATTTTTCTATGAATTTGTCGGGCTAAGTTTTTACAATAGAGGTTAAAGGAGAGTTATGACGGAACTAACGGAAAAGCAGCTCACTTCGACCAGTGTGTTCGATGGCGTCTTACTCCATGTGTACCGCGATGAAGTGGAACTGCCCGATGGACGAACCAGTATCCGGGAATACGTTAAGCATCCCGGCGCGTCGGTGATGGTGCCCCTCCTGGATACTGAAGATATCGTTCTGGAACGCCAGTATCGGTATCCGCTCGGAAGAGAACTGGTGGAACTCCCGGCCGGCAAAATCGATCAGGGCGAAGATCCCATTGAATCTGCCAGACGGGAATTGCTGGAAGAAACCGGTTATGAGGGAGACCGGTTTACCAAAATTGGGATCCTGCATCCCTGTATCGGATACAGCGATGAGGTGATCCATATCTATATTGTGGAGGAATTGACATTTCACCGGGAGCAGCAGGATAAGGACGAATTCATTGAAACGTTCACCCTGCCGTTCGATGAGGCACTTGACGCGGTCAGAACCGGTGAAATCACAGATGCAAAATCCATGGTGGGCATCCTGTGGGCGGAAAAATATGTACGGAACATTTGGAAACCCTGACCCACAATGAGGTGTCATCACACCCTGGAGCAGAAATATTGTGGGATTCTACTTTCATTCCGGCAGGTGAGTACGGTAAATTTATCTGTGAATAATTGAATAATCACCATGAACAGAAACCCCATACAAATACGCACGGATCTGGAAGAACATGCCAGAGATCTCGGTTTCATCGAGTTCGGAATTGCACCGGCTGAAGCCCTGGATGAAGAGGCAAGCCGTCTCAGAGATTATCTCGATCTGAACTATCACGGAACCATGCAGTGGATGGCCGGAAATGTTCAACGTCGCACTGATCCCAAACAAGTGGTCCCGGGAGCGAAATCGGTGATTATGGTCGCTTATAATTACTTTACGGGCCGGGCTCCGCAGGAACCGTGGAAAGCCAAAATCAGCAAGTATGCCTGGGGCGATGACTACCACGATGTTGTCACTCCGAAGGTTCGATCATTGGAAAAGTCTCTACATCAGCTGGTGGATGGATCAGTACGTTCCCGTTCGTATGTGGATACCGGTCCTATTATGGAAAAAGCCTGGGCGGCCAGAGCCGGCATCGGTTGGATTGGAAAGCACACCAACCTGATCCATCGGGATCACGGATCCTGGTTTTTCCTGGGAGCGATTATCACGGATGTGGAGCTTGAATACGATTCACGGCTCCCTGATTACTGCGGTTCCTGTACCCGGTGCATCGACGCCTGTCCCACCGATGCCATTGTGGATTCCTACGTGCTGGATTCCCGAAAATGCCTCTCCTATCTGACCATCGAATATCGCGGCGATCACTTCCCGGAACAGCAGGCTGAGCACACGGAAGGGTGGATCTATGGCTGCGATATCTGCCAGGAGGTCTGCCCCTGGAATAATAAGTTCGAACATCCCACGGAGGACACCCACTTTACTCCCAGGGATGAGAATGTGTACCGGGATCTCACCGACTGGCTCGACCTGACCGAACAGGAGTACCGGGAACGATTTCGGAAGAGTCCGGTGAAGCGCGCGAAATACCGGGGCTTGATGCGCAATATTCGCACGGCCGCGGCCCATCAACTGACCAGCGAGGAAAGCGAGGAGTGAACTTTGAGAGTACTGACGAAAGTAATCATTGGAATTTTGGTGTGTACACCGGTCTTCGGCCAAATTGCACCTACCCAATCGGTGGCGACGACGGACGATATCTTTGCCCTTCGCTGGAATCCGGCCGGGTTGGTTGTGAATGAGGGATTCCAGTTCGGGATGGCGGGTTCGTTCGAGGCCCAATCTCCGGAAGACGTTTCCTACTACCTGAGTTCCGGCACCGGTGAAGGTGCGGCCGGTCTTTCGTTTTATAAACCCGGCCAGCGGTATCGCTACCGGTTCGTGTCGTCCACTGCGCTGGCCAGGGGAATGTATCTCGGATACGGCATTACCTTTGGCAAGGCCTGGCACCCGGCCTGGTCTCTGGGATTATTGCTGCGACCGCTGCCATTTCTTTCCCTGGGCGCAGTGGGAGACAATCTGACCACCACCAATAATCAGCCGCTGGAATATCGGACCGGTGTGGCGCTCCGTCCGTTCGGGAACCGGTTCACGGTGGGCGCTGACTTCCTGATGAACTCGGATGGCCGGGTGTTGGACAGGGAGTTCACCCTCACCTCGGAACTCATCGACGGAGTGACCCTGGATGCGTTCTATCTCCAGGAAAGCCAATCGCTGGGAATCGGTGTCGGCCTGAATTTACGACATCACCAGATACAGGCGGTGCAGGAGTTTGCGGACAACGGGGCCGTACGCTATCCGGATCCAATCGGAGTGTACCGGTTTTCGAGCGCCCGGAAGCGGAGCGTGCTCTCACCGGTGCATCGGGACAAATTTATCCTGATGGAGTTCGATGGCCCCATTCCGGAGGAGCATCCCCGGTTTACTCTGTTTGGAGCACGCGGCCGGACCCTCACACAACTCATCCTGCAAATACGAAAGTACTCCGGACAGCCCGATGTGGCCGGGATTGTCCTGGCCATCGATAATCCCCGGCTTGGCCCGGCCCAGGTGAATGAAATTCGCCGCGCGCTGGAGCAATTCAAATCCACCGGGAAGAAGGTTTACGCCTTTTTGGAGAGTGGCTCTAACCTGAATTATCTGCTGGCGAGTGTGGCGGACAGAATCTATTTGAACCCGGCCGGGGATTTGTGGCTTACCGGTATCGCTTCTCAATTAATCTACGTGAAAAGCCTGCTGCAGAAGATTGGAGTGCAGGCCGAATTCATCCGGATTGGCGAGTATAAAACCACCGGAGAAATGTTTACCAGAGACAGCGCCTCCACCGCCAATCTGGAGCAGTTAAATGCGTATCTTGATGATTTTTATAGTTCATTCACCCGGGCGATCAGCCGGTCCCGGGCGCTCCCGCTGGATACCGTCAAGGCCCTGATTGACCGCGGACCGTATGGGGCGAACAGAGCTCTGAAAACCGGGCTTGTCGATTCCCTCCTCTATCGTGATGAATTCAAGCAGTTCATCAAAGAGGGCCAGGGGACCAGACCCCATCAGCTGCTTTCCGAAAAAGAATACGCGGATCTGCATGCCTGGAAGTATGACTGGGAAATCCCGCTGCACGATAAGATTGCGGTTATTTACGCGGTCGGCCCCATCACCACCGGCGAGAGCAACCGTTCGCCGTTTACCGGCTCCACGAATATGGGCGCGGAAACCATTGCCAAAGCCCTGCGGGACGCGCGAGAACATCCCATGGTGAAGGCCGTCGTCCTCCGGGT
>DATFLS010000388.1:0-3308 GCA_035267465.1 bacterium | reverse complement strand
AACCAACCCGCCGAGAGATTCGACGGTTTTCATCCCTCTTTCGGCGACCCTTCTTCCCCGACATCCCAGATAGACCAGAAGATAGGCGGAAGCGACGATTGCGCCGCCCTGGAAACCACCGCCGGGAGTAAGATGTCCGTGGACAAACACATACGCTCCAAAGAGAAGAATCAACGGAAAGAGAAACCGACACCCGGTGTAAAGAACGAGGCTGGCCTGCTCGATATGGAAGGCGTTTCGCTTTCTGCGGCTGGTCAATGCCGCCCCCAACCCGATGGCAGCAACGAACAGAACCGTCACCTCTCCCAACGTATCAAGCCCCCGGTAATTAATGACCACCGAGGTGACCATATTGGTCGCGCCGGTTTGTTCTCTGCCCTGGTCAATATAATAAGTACCGACTTTAGTCTTCGGCACGCCAAAGGGGATTTTAATCAGGCATACACTAATGCCCACTGCTACAACTGCGAGCAAAACAATGCTTATGAATTTCCTCATTCTTCCACTCTCTCCGTTCTTCGGATTGCAACAATGAAAATGGCGGTGACCAAAGCCGCCCCGATAGCGGCTTCCGCCATAGCAACATCGGGTGCCTGGAGAAAATAGAACAGAATCGCTGCAATTAAACTCACCAGCGCCGCTGCAATAACTGCATTCACCAGATCTTTAAACATGGCGGCAGCGATAGCTCCCATCAGCATGAGCACTACGAGTAAGGTAATAAAGATCACTGTTCCTCCCTGAACTCTTCGAATTCCTCTGATTTATCAATAACGGAACCCTTCCAGAGTGGCACACCACTTTTCCGGCTCGCGCGGCCCAATGCATGGGCGGAAATCGGATTAGTAACCAGAATGAAAACAGCGATGATCAGGGTTTTAAAAAACCAGGAGGGTTCCATTATGCCTACCCCGAGGGTGGTACAAAATGCCCCCAGAGTCGTGCACTTTGTTCCCGCCTGCAATCGGTTATACACATCGGGTAATCTGAAAACACCCAGACTCCCCAGAAGAAGAAACAGCACTCCGAATCCGGTAACAATTAACCCTGCTGTCTCCATTATATCCCCCTCTCAAAATACCTGGCGACCGCCACTGTACCCACGAAGGTCAACACGGCGTAGACCAGGGAGACATCAAGATACACCCGGCGTTCCAGGATAAATCCCATAAGGACTAACAGGGCAACTGTCACCGTGGCGAACGTATCAACTCCGACCATTCTATCAGCAGAAGTCGGTCCACCCACCATACGTAAAAAGCAGAGAATAATCCCTACGCCAATACAAGCCAGAAAAATGATCAAGACCACATTCATATGAATTCGTTCTCTTTCTTTTCGTTGATGCTAACGTTGAACACCATATGCACTATCTGTTTATTTGTCCCGGGTAACAAGACGTCATTTAAAAATTTCTCTCAGATATTTCTCAAATCGTTCCCCGATAATCCTGGTTGCCTGGTCGACATTTTCATCTTTTATGTTGATCCAGTGAATGAGAAGCACATCTCCGAGAATATCCAATGTGAACGTACCGGGGGTCAAGGTGATGGAATTCGCCAGTATCAGCTTGGCAATATCCTGCTTTAATCCGGTTTTTATCACCACAACTCCTGGTCGTATAGGCATCCTGGGATGAATCACCCGATACGCAACGTCGATGTTCGCTATAATGATCTCCTTCAGCAGCACGACGATATAAATACATAAATATGCAATCCTTCTGAAGCTCAGGGGAGGCAATCCCAACTCGGCATAATTACAGCTGAGCACGGCAGCAAGAATGAGGCTAAACAGGATTCCGATTGTGAGTTCCTGCCAGTGGAAACTTGAGGTAAGTGCCAGCCAGATGATGACCAGCAGACCAAACATGTACACGAAATTTCTGACAGGATGGTTCTGATTTTGTGTGGTCCCGGTCATACCAAATTACCTTCTGTTAAATAATTCCATCAACGCATCTGGGCATACCTAATAATATCTGACGGCATCGGCAGAGGCTGTTATGTTCTTTCCTAAAATGAAACGTCTGCCCCTGCCCGTTATGACATCTGCTTCACCAATGTTCTTCCAATACCAGTAGTGATACGGACACCGAAACTCTTTTCCTATCACAGCTATTATTCATCTATTTTTGCCACCATTCTTCGTCGAATCATGAGTTACTCCAAACTCACTGCCATGGTTTCTTCGAGGTAGGCATCGAGTGACTCCAGCGTGGCCAGTACCGGTGCCGGATCCCCGGTCACGGCCAATTGGAAGGCAAGCCGTTGTGGATCGATACCCTGATTTTGCATCTGCTCCCGTGCCTCCCTGATATTTTCCTGCGCGATCTCGGCACACTGAGGGGCATACGGATCTGATCCCGCCTCGCAGGTGCCCACGAACACCCCATCTGCCCCCATGCGAAAAGTTTCGAGAATCCAATTCGGTGTCACCATCACACCATCCGGGATTCGGACAGGCAGTATATGGCTGGTATAGAGCTGGCGCCGGTTGGACAGCAGATCAATGGCCACGTAGGAACAGGTGTCATCGAAGAATGCTACCAGTCGGGGCGGTGGAGCATGTTCTAGCAATCCCCGCACCTCCGCCAGTACCTGGCTGGTCCGATAATTTCTGACTTCGAGTGCTCCGGCATGACAGAATCCAAGGCATAATCCACACCCTTTACACAGTAGCGGATTGATTTCCACCTGCCCGTTGCTGGGAGTGATAGCATCAAATGGACAGGCATCGATGCACTGCCGTGATTCGAATTCCTGACAACCATCACAGCGGTCCAGATCCACCTCGACTGCAATGGGATCGATTTCCACCGTCTCATTGTTTAATAATCTGCTGACTCGTGCCGCAGCTGCTCCCCCCTGCAGTACAGCTCCAGGTATATCCTTCGGCCCCTGTGCTACACCGGCAAGAAATACTCCTTCCACCTGGGTGTCGACCGGTTTGAATTTTGGATGCGATTCCTTTAAAAAACCATCACTGCTTTTGGGGATCTTCAACAGTCGGGACATCGCTAGCGTCCCCAGGGATGGCACAATCGCCGGGCTCAGTACTACCAGATCATACATCTCTTCCAGGATCTCACCCATTGTGGTATCTGTTACACGAACCAGCACATCCCCCCCTCCATTCACCGGATAGATATCGGATGGTCTGCCCCGGATAAATTCAATATTCTGTTTCCTCACATCATTATAGAATTCTTCAAATCCTTTCCCGGCCGCCCGAATATCAGTGTAAAAAATGGTAAGCCGTGCGTCCTCACCGAGTTTCTTCCGTAGAATCAGGGCCTGCTTCATAGA
>DATFLS010000387.1:0-4028 GCA_035267465.1 bacterium | reverse complement strand
CTGCGGAAAGCGGAGGCGGATTCTGGTGCAGGATATCCCGGAAGGCTTCCAGATCACCGGCGTTTCCCTGTACCTCGATAAAGACTCCCTCCGAATCATTGCCGACAAAGCCGGAAAGGTTCTTCTCCCGGGCGAGGTTGTACACAAAAGGTCGAAATCCCACGCCTTGCACAATGCCCCTGACCTGAATATGCAGTCGTTTATTCATCGTATCTGCGGGATATCGTTGTTCCGGCTTAGTTAGATTGCGCATGGTTCTTCAGCCAGTCAAGCCAGTCTTCCATCCCTTCCCCGGTGCGACAGGACAGCGGAAAGAAAGTCAGATCCGGCTGGACCCTGCGGGCGTAGTCCATGCATTGATCCATATCGAAATCAACATAGGGCAGCAAGTCCGTCTTGTTGATAATACACAAATCCGAAACCGCAAACATGGACGGATATTTCAATGGCTTGTCATCTCCTTCCGTCACCGAAATGATGACCACCTTATGATGTTCCCCCAAATCAAACAACGAGGGACACACCAGGTTTCCCACATTCTCGATCATTAACACATTTTTTTCCTGCAAATCGAGTTTCGGAATGGCATTATGGATCATCTGTGCATCGAGATGGCAGCCCTTCCCGGTATTCACCTGGACCACTTTCACTCCGGTGCTGTCAATCCGGTTGGCATCCTGCATGGACTGCTGGTCCCCCTCAATCACGCAAATCTCCAGATCGTTCTTCACGGCCTCAATCGTTTTTTCAAGCAATGTCGTTTTCCCCGAACCTGGCGAACTCACCAGATTCAATGCAAAGATTCGTTTGGCTTCGAAATAACCCCGGTTTCGCTCTGCCAGGAGATTATTCTGCTGCAGAACATCACTGTTCACTTCGATGGTCTCTGTGACTGCTCCATACGTATGCGAACGTTTGCCGTCATCGTGTGCGTGGTGATCCGACGGATGATGGTGCGAATGCTCCTGGCCCGTGGCGTGCATTCGTTCATGCTCCCGGGCTTCTGCCGGTGTTTGAATATGGGCATGCTCGCTTCCGCATCCACAGGTATCACACATCTTAAGTCTCCTCTTCTTCAATTTCCAGAGATATCACTTTCAGCTCCTGTCCGCCAACGACCCGGACAGTATAGTTACCACAGTCCGGGCATACAGCAAACGGCTGATCAATATGCAGTTCTTTCCCGCACGCATCGCACATCCCGGCGCCGGGGATTCGCTCAACAATCAACTCTGCATCGGGAAAGGGTGTTGATTTCTTTACCGCGTCAAAACAGAAAGACAATGCTTCTAGTTCCACGCCGGCCAGCTCGCCAATTTGCACTGTGATGGACAATAATTTCGGACAGGTCTCCGGCAGGGACTGCTCGGCTATGTCGAAAATGTTGTTCGCTATCGACATTTCATGCATTGTACTTATCCGATGATGAATTCTGCAGAATCCTTCATATCCCTTTTTATACATCAAATTCTATGCCAGTAATTTGCACATGCCTGGAATAACTGACAGAAGAACAGGTGAATTTTGAGTGATCGATACCCCCCGTTTGTTCCTATTATAAATATCTCACAAGAAACCAAACCCCGGCCGGACTTTTCATCAAGGAAGATCTACACGACCTTCAATCGTTCACTATACAAAGTAATTTTTCTATAAGTGGAAACAAAACATGGAGTGATTCTACTCAATAATAAATTGGAGCCGGGATGCCCATACGATATTTGAAATACCGCTGTGGCACCTCGGATTGCTGGAAGAAATTCTTAAGTTTTCTAGCAATCAACTAATGCAGTAAAATGGAAAGTTCATGAAATAATTCCGGTGCAATCCGAGTAAATCCCACGAGAAGTACTTATGGTTACTGGGTTTCATCAGATACTACTGTAGGAATGGTGAATACCAGTGTCAGTGTCTCATCGGTTTGGCGTGGTAATTCCCAAGAATATCAACGTGCTGCAGCATTAATGGGTGAATCATTTACCATGCCACATCAACAGTATTAATCTACAAATGGACATCTGGATTGGAATATTTTTCTTAAACTATATTAAGAAAGGACTCAAAAGGCGTTCCCAACCAGACTATTTTTTTGCCTCGCTGACGGGAGTGAGAGACTGAAGATATGCATACAGATTCGCCATATCTCTGCTGGTGAGCGCGGGCCACTGAATCTCTTTTTCCATACGTTTTTCCAGCATAGTGGGCGCATGATTCCACATTTCAGCACTCATTTCCAGGGGTGAATCAAATCGTTCTATCGCGGCCAGATCTTTGGATAAATTGCCGCCTTCGCCCTGCAACAAATGGCAGGAGAGACACCTTTTTTCCTGAATTACAGTAGATCCCGCCGAGACGGTTCCCGGTTCATCGGTTAACTTCAACTCGTAAAGATAGGAAATCATGTTAGCCATTTCCCCTCTTTGAAAAGTAGGATATTCTATCTCTTCTTTCTCCATCAATTGCCACATTTTGGGAGCGTGATTCCACATCTTCCCTGCGATTTGGGTCACCGAATAGTTCAGGTCCATTTCGATAAAATCCGGACCAATATCACCGCCGGTTCCCTGAAGTGTGTGACAACGAAGGCACTCCTTTTCTCTCACTAACTGCTTACCATTTTCCGGATTTCCCAAATCGAACGATCCGCTCGGGAGAATTGTCGGAGCCATATAGGATCTGATGGCTGCTGCCAGATCAGCCACCTCATTCCCCGTAAATTCCGGATGGGAAATATCATATGCCTGAAAATGTTCCATGATCTCCGGGCCGTGATTCCACATAGATTCCACAAGTGCGAGGGGGGAGAGATATTCCTCTTTTGCACTGATATCCGGACCGATGTCTCCACCCTCACCGCCGAATTTATGGCACCGGATACACTCTTTATTTCTTAGAAGTTTCCTTCCTGTAAATTCGCTGCCCGGTTCGCCGATATATCGAATGAAAGAGAGATAGGCAATTAACTGCTCCATTTCCTTTTCTCCAAAGGATGGAAACTCAAATCCAGTCTTTTGCATCTTATGAAACATCTTCGGAAAATGATTCCACATGTCCGCTGCCAATTCAAGATAAGTTCCGTAAAACTTTTTATCTCCCAGATCAGGGCCACCGCTGCCTCCCTCGCCATATACTTCATGACACTGGATACAACCCTTCTCCCGGAATACCTCTTTGCCGTACCATGGGGCCTTATTCACCTGTGATTGGCCATAGGTGTGCAGGACCATACCTCCAAGGAATGTCAGAGATGTCACTATAACTATAACACCGAGTTTATGCGAAAAGCTTATTTCAGAAGTCATGGCTGTTTCCCTCCATATTATATGGTACATGTTTGCTAAATTGTCAGCACTGCACCGAAGAGCCGCAACAGCATGCAGAGGAAGAGGAGTATATTGGCAAACCTGACCTGCTTTTCTAAAGTACTGTGGCGCTTGCTACATCCTACATTTGCTGGTATAGCTGAGCACTAAAAACATCCATACCATCGACATTAGGCTGGCAACAGAAAGGAGTTTCGAATCTTATTTCTTCCGGTGCATAGTTTCGGACTTCAGGTGCTCCCTGAGATAGATATAAAGATCTCGCATTTCCTTCCCCGTAAATTCCGGCCATACCACCACCCGTTCCGACATTTTTTCTTCCATAGCCGGAGCATGATTCCACATGATCTGAGCAAAATTTATACTGGATGACAGCGCACTGGACCCAGAGAGATCCGGGGCGAACCTGGTCCCGTTCGTATTATTCTCATGACATTGAGCGCACTGTTTTTGCGAGTAAAGCAGCTTCCCTTGCTGGGGATTACCCGTCTCATCAGCAAATCGAAAGAAATATAAGTAGGCAATTAAATCAGCCATCTCCTTCCCGGTGAATTCAGGCCACCGGAGCTGCCGGGTTTTCATATATTCTCTCATCACCCCTCCATGATTCCACATTAACCCCGCGATCTCCGTCACACTATACCCCCACTCTAATTCCTGCAGGTCAGGTCCGATCTGTTTTCCCTTTCCATTAATAGCATGACA
>DATFLS010000386.1:0-2863 GCA_035267465.1 bacterium | reverse complement strand
CGTGAGTGAAGACCTTCACTCCATGAATGAAAACTTCGACTCCATAAATCAAAACTTTGACTCCGGGAGTGAAAAGTTCCACTCCGGGAATGAAAAGTTCCACTCCGGGAATGAAAAGTTCCACTCCGGGAATGAAAAGTTCCACTCCGGGAATGAAAAGTTGGACTCCGGGAATGAAAAGTTGGACTCCGGGAATAAGAATTTTCCCTCGGGAATTAAACATTTTAGGTCGATGCCTATCTCCAACCATGTGAACTTAAAAAAATTAGGAGCGGCCGGTCTGTTTGCAATGCCATCGTGAAACCGATCTGCTGTCTTCTGCGTTGGAATCTCAAATCTGAGAGACTACATATACGGCTCTCTCCGTCATGCAAAAGTTGATTTGGCGCAGAAGGGTACCTGAAGGTCCCGATCTTCCTTTCGTCACAGACATTGGAGGAGACGCATAAGTATATTCAACATTGCATGGCATTATCTTTGTAAATATATTCAACACTGAAAAATTCACAGTGATCAATTTTTTGCACAGAGAGAACAGGGAGAGAATGGACTCTGCAGAGCGCAATTCTTCACGTCGGAGGATATTAAACTGGCTGCTGGGCGGCGGACTGACGGCGTGGCTGGCTGCCATACTCTACCCGGTGTTCCGGTTTCTTCAGCCGCCGGAGACGCCGGAAGCGGTGGTCTCCTCGGTGTTGGCCGCCACGCTGGACGAAGTGCCGCCTGACAGCGGAAAAATTTTCAAATTCGGCAATCAACCCGGGATTTTAATACACACGGAAGATGGTGAGTGGCGGGCATTCAGCGCTATTTGCACTCATCTGGACTGTATCGTACAGTATCGGGATGATCTGGATCATATCTGGTGTGCCTGCCACAACGGACATTACGATCTCCAGGGGAGAAACATATCAGGACCGCCTCCTCGTCCGCTGGAACAGTTCGATGTGAACATTCAAGGAAATGACGTCTATGTCTCAAGAACCGCATAATAACAATCTGATACAGCAGACCACTCATTGGTTGAGAGAGCGGTACCCTATTGAATCGATTCTGGAGTTCGCCAGAAAGAAAAAGGTGCCGTTGTACCATGGAACGATCTGGTATTACTTCGGAGGGATCACCCTGTTCCTGTTTTTACTCCAGGTGGTCACCGGCATCTTGCTCCTGTTCTATTACCGGACCGGCGCAGATCAGGCGTATGAAAGCGTGAAATTCCTCATGACCGAGGTCCATTTCGGCTGGCTCATCCGGTCTGTCCATAGCTGGTCGGCCAATCTGATGGTATTATCGGCTTTTCTCCACATGTTCAGTGTCTTTTTCACCCGGGCGTACCGGAAGCCCCGGGAATTAACCTGGATCACGGGGATGGTCCTGCTCCTGCTGGCCATGGCCTTCGGTTTCAGCGGATATCTGCTTCCCTGGAACGAACTCGCCTTTTTCGCCACCAAGGTCGGGACGGACATCGTGGGAGCGGTCCCGGTGGTTGGCGACTTCTCGTTACGCTTGCTCCGGGGAGGAGTGAACGTTACCGGCGCCACGCTCTCCCGGTTCTTCGGGTTCCATGTGGCGCTTTTCCCAGGGATATTTACGGTGATCCTTGCCGTTCACCTGCTTCTCGTCCAGGCCCAGGGCATGAGCCGGCCGGTGGGGCATGAATCGTCGGACAAAGAACTGAAAACCATGCCCTTTTTCCCGAATTTCGTACTCCGGGATCTGCTGTTGTGGTTGATCGTCTTGAATATCGTGGCGCTGCTGGCCGTATTTTTTCCCTGGGAACTGGGGCAGAAAGCGGATCCCTTTACTCCCGCGCCTGCCGGCATCCGGCCCGAATGGTATTTCATGTTCATGTTTCAGACATTAAAACTGCTGCCTGCCCATATTCTCTGGCTTGAAGGAGAGCTGGTCGGTATTCTCGGGTTTGCCATCGCAGGCATTCTCTGGATTATCGTGCCCTTCCTGGACCGAACGTCGGCCGCAGGCAGGAAATCCCGGACAATAACGTATACCGGAATACTAATCGTACTCTATGTCATAGGCATGACAATTATAGGATACCTTGTTACATGAATTGGAAACTGTGTTTCTCATTGATATTAGTAGGGTTCGCTCTGACAACGGCTTTCGGACAGGAAGGGCAGGATCAAAATACCTGTGTTACCTGTCACGAGATGATGGGCGCTCCGTATGAGAGTATTGTGACTGCCCAGCAGCCGGATGTCCACGGGGAGAACGGTATCACCTGTGTGGATTGTCACGGGGGCGATCCGACGTCCATGGATCCCGAACAGTCCATGAGTGAAGCCGCCGGATACATCGGCACACCGGATCCCACGGAAATTCCCCAGGTGTGCGCGGATTGCCATTCTGATGCCGAATATATGGGGGAATTTGATCCGGGCCTTCCCGTGGATCAGCTGGCGAAGTATCAGACCAGTCAGCACGGACAACTCTTGCTGGAGGCGGGAGACACCAAGGTTGCCGAATGTGTCAGCTGCCACGGAGCACATGGTATTATGCCCGTGGACGATCCCCGGGCAGAGGTATATCCGTTGAACGTACCGAATACGTGTAATGAATGTCACGGGGATGTCGAGTACATGGCGGAGTACAACATCCCCACCGATCAATTTCAGGAATATAAGAACAGTGTGCACGGCATGGCGGTCCTGGACAATCAGGATCTGGGTGCTCCGGCCTGTAATGATTGTCACGGAAACCACGGGGCGACACCTCCCGGGGTGACCTCGATTTCACAGGTATGCGGCACCTGCCATGCCAATAACATGCGGTTGTTCCAGGGGAGCGTGCATGAACCGGTGTTTGATATGATGGGCCTCCCGGAGTGTGAAACGTGCCACGG
>DATFLS010000385.1:0-3302 GCA_035267465.1 bacterium | reverse complement strand
TTTCTTCCCGTCGGGCAATATCTCAGATCGGACCTGCTGTACTTCCATGTGATTCTTCCCTTCTCTGTAGCGTTGCGTTTTTCGCGAGCGATGTCCCCGGCCGTTCAGAACACCGTTACCATCTCGCGGATGACAGCTCGTCGAACGTGATCCCTGCTCGCATCGAATGCCGGGACAGACTTCCCTCTCTGCAATTATCAATATCTAGTGTATGGAATATGAAGAACGGAATCTACTAATTTTACGGAAGATGGTGTGGGAATATATATTCAGTGCTGTTGCAGTATTTGATCGGCCCAGGCTATCGAATCCTGGAACAGAGCGGGAACTTTAAGTTCATCCAGATTCAGGAATGAGGCGCTCTTGGTGAACTGGTTCCAATCCCCTGTTTCATAGGCCAACACAAGATCCAGCACATACCGAAACGCATTCCCATCACCGAGCAGAGCATGTTTAATATCGGTCGCGAGGGGCAGATCTTCTAATACCTCAGACATAGGCATTTCAATAATAGCGTCCAGCGTGGTGAACATCCCGGTCAGGAATAATTCCGAAGCCTGGTGCTCCATATGCACTTCCGGAGCAATAATTTCACAAAATTTCGCCCGGATGACCGACCGATAGATTATCTCCTTGGGGCGTTCTTCAGCCAATTTTTCAATGGCGATCAGTGAGGCCCATTTTTTGATCTCATTGATCCCCAATAGCACCAGAGCCTGCTTGATGGATTTCACTTCGACTGTGAGCCCGATAAATGCGGAATTCACCATCCGCAGCAGTTTGTAGGCCATTGCCAGGTCACGTTTGATAATCTCTTCCATATCGCTGAACTGGATTTGAGGTTTGTGAATTTCCCGTAACATGTTGAGGTAATTCAGTTTCACACTGGGGATCGAATAGCCTTTACTGATAACGGGTTTGCTGAAAAAATAGCCCTGAAACAGCGAATATCCCCACTCCTGCGCTTTCTGATACTCTTCTACTGTTTCGACTTTTTCCGCAAGAAATTTCACATGGGGAACGTCTATGACATCCGGAATCCTCTGTTGTTCGGTGATCTCTGTTTCGGCGAAATCAACCTTGATGATATCGGCATACTGCACAAACGCGTGGCGATCTGTATTCAGCATAAAATCGTCGAGCGCAATGGTATAGCCGAGTTTTTTCAGCTGCTCACACACCGACAGGACCTTCTCCTCCGGTTCTACACTCTCCAGAATTTCGATAATTATTTGGTCGGCGGGAAAGAGTGAGGCCACTCCGGTTAGCAGGAGATTTTTAGTAAAGTTAATAGAGGCCCGCTTGCCCCCGGTTAACTGTTTGATTCCAATGAAGAAAAAACTGGTGTTGATCACATCGGTAGTCGCCTGATCCCCATCGTTCAAATCAAAGTAGTTTTCCAGGTTCGATCGAAAAAGTAGTTCGTACGCAACCAGATCTCTGTTCACATCAAAGATGGGTTGCCGGGCAACAAAAACTTCTGTGGACAAAGTGCAATCCTGTTCTGGTTAAGTGATTCTCCTCAAGAATGTCGTTACTGTCGGGACAACCGGGTTCCTGGCGTGTCGTCTGCGGACCTCCAATATTGAATGCTCGGAGATTATCCCCATAACCGAATATCTTTACCCGGTGCATCAGAGACTCTTATAGTTCGGAGGACAACCTGCGTCACTCCGGAGTTCATTTGCACAGCAGGCACACGCCATCTCAACCCCTCGTCTCAACACCGAAGTTCCCGCGGGCGCTTCGGCGTATCGATCCCAGTATTCCAATTACGCAGGGATCCAGAATTTCTTCGACACTCACTCCTGCGAACGATTCTGCTCCAGAACACGCCGGACGGTTTCTAAGAGCTCACTGATATTCAGTGGTTTTTGCAGGATGGCGTCAAATTGTAGTCCTCCGGCCTCCTCCAGCTTGTGCCGTTCCACGATGCCGGTAATAGCGACTGTGGGAACATGCGGCATTAGTTCCTTCAGGTGCTTTTGTAAACTGATTCCTCCGATTTTTGGCATTTTGATATCAGTAATAATTAAATCGAGGTCGCCGTTCGTTTCCTTACAAATTCTGAGTGCATCCTCCCCATTGGCAGCCACATCAATATGATAGCCATGCATTCGTAACCGCTCACAGAGCAAATTCCGGAGGGATTCTTCATCATCGACCAGCAGGATATTCTCGCCACTTCCCAGCGAGCTCTCGATGAAATCGCTGACTTCCTCTGTCTTTGCGTACTCCGGCGCCCGAGGAATACCCAGATTCACAGTACTGCCCTCATTGACTTCGCTCTGCACATCAATCCAGCCATGATGCTGTTGCATGATCTTATAGGCCACCGAAAGGCCCAGCCCGGTGCCTTTACCGGGCTCTTTGGTGGTATAAAATGGTTCGAATATTCGTTCCAAAGATTCCTTGCCGATCCCATGGCCGGTATCGGTGACACTGATACAGAGAAAATCATAATCCGATTCGGGCTGATACTGTCGTACCATAGATTCCGGGGCTTCCCCGAGGCCCAGGGTCAAATTACCGCCTTCCGGCATGGCGTCTGCCGCATTGATACAAATGTTCAGAAGCACCTGCTGAAGATAGGCGGGATCACCGGTGATCAAATCGTTCCCGTCGTAAGGAATTACTTCGATGTCGATATCTTTGGACAGGGTATGACTTGCAAGTTCATACGTACTTTCCAGCGATTTATTCGCCGAGAGAATTTGGAATTCCATGGATTCTGCCCGCGCGAATGTGAGCAGCCGGTCCGTAATGGACTTCCCCCGGGTAATACTGGAAGTGATCATGTCAAGGTAGGGCTGGAGGGAGCTGTCCTGTACTTTCATCTCCAACATTTGGGCAGCCCCGGACACAATGGCCATCACATTATTAAAATCATGCGCAATACCGCCGGCCAGTACCCCGATGGACTCCAACTTCTGGGCCTGACTGAGCTGCTCCTCTAATTCCTTCTTCTCAGATTCCGCCCTTTTGAGATCGGTGATGTCCTGCGCGAACCCGATGATTCCGATGACCTCTCCTTTGGTATTTTTATACGGAATCTTATCAATCCGAATTTCACGGGTCTCGGTGGTGGTCTCCAGGAGAGCGGTTTTGTTGAGTATCGGCTCTTCGTTTCGTATCACCTTTAAATCAGCCTCATACCCGTGATCATTCTTGTGCGGGAAGAGTTCGGAATATGTTTTGCCGATAATCTCGCTGATTGGCAGGCCGATGATATCCGCAAACATTTTATTCACCCGGATGTACCGGTGTTGGGTATCCTTGTAGTAAATCAGGGCGGGTGAAGA
>DATFLS010000384.1:0-2789 GCA_035267465.1 bacterium | reverse complement strand
GATCACTCTATCCCCCTGCTCCCCTTTCTTCCCGGTATAACCGGGAAAAGGGGGGACGGGATGCGGCGGGTGGGGAAGAGATACCAGAGCGGGGAACCGAAGAGGTGAGCTTTCCTCATTCCGGCCTGACAATTCGGGACTTTTGTCAAGGTGACACAGCAGGAGCATCATCGAGTTTCTCTTTACTGAGTGAGTCTAGTAGTCATATTATCCTTTATTGAATCAACCAGGGCACTGTGGAAGGATGCCACCAAACTGGCCTTCAATGTGAGAAGGGCCGGATTGACTGTCCCCGCTATCGATATTTTGATTGCAACATCCGGCATGAATACCGGAGCCACCCTGCTGCACGCTGATTCACATTCTGATCTCATGGCCAATCAAACCAATCTTCGGGTTGAAGGTTTAGTGGATGTCATAAAATAGCTGACAATTCCATCGTTGAATCACGTCACAAAACTCCCTGTATTGCAGGTTCGGTTGTTCAACTAATTTTGAATTATTCCTGAATGCCATAAACGAATCCCGCATCAATCCGATAATCACCAAATGCACATGGTGGAATCGGCGTGTAAAATTTCCTCGTCAGCGGACGGCGAATATACTACCTTTATTTTCGCAGAGCAATTAACTGACAACGGGAGATGAGCCATGCCTCTGTCGACACGAACGCGCCGGATCGCTGTGGTATCGTTTATCATAATACTCGTAGTAGTCATTATCATGGTTCTGGGAGATCAAGCCCTGGACTCCCGGTCCCGGCAGCTCCCTGCAAATATGACTCAGGAGGAGCTGCAGACTGAGAAACTTCGCCAGGAGATCCGGCAGCTGCGGCTTCGAAACGAACGGGAACAGAGCGTATGGGGGGTGATTCCGACCTATGCCACTTTCCTGACGGCATTAGTGGCCATCACCGGGGTGTTTATCACCATCTGGAAGCAGCTGGATGAACGGCGGCGGGACCGGGAACAGCGGGAGGCCGAGAGCCTGCGCCATTCCGATGAAAAATTCATGAACATCATCGAGCAGTTCGGCTCGGATAGCGACACGGTGAAGGTCAATGCGGCGGTGTCCCTGCAGACTTACCTCCAGCCGCAGTACAGACCGTTTCATGAGAGCATTTATCTGCTCCTGCTCAATAATTTGAAAATGACTGACAACGAACAGGTGATCAAGGCGTTCGTTCCGGTGTTTGAAAAAGCCATCCGGAAATATTTACGTAAATTTACCGATCCCGACCGGCCCGAACTCGATCTGACCAGAATGCAGCTGCCACGGATTGATCTGACAGGGCTAAATTTATCTCTGGCAGATTTCGCCTACTCGAACTGCGAACACGCCAACCTTTCCAGGGCACAGTGCTACAGAATCCGGGGAATTAACGCAGATTTCCGGTCGGCGCGGTTTTCCAATGTCCAGTTGATTGAAGCCCGGCTCAAGAAGCTGAATTTCAGCAGAGCACAGTTCCACGATGCCCGGATGCACTCCGCATTTATCACTGAGTCCCAGCTCCAGCATGCGGAGTTCCAGCGGGCGGAGCTGCAATCGGCGCATTTCGACGGATCGGACATCTCTGGCGCCCAGTTTCAGAGCGCCGATATCAACAACACCTTTTTCCCGAATGTGACCGTGGATGAGGCCGTCCTGCAATCTTTGTTGCTGGCGTTTAACTGGGATAAAGCCCATTTTGACGAGACCGTGAAGACGCAACTTCAGTCGCTGGCGGAGCGTGAGTGATTTATCCGCCATTGCTCAACAAAGACACCCCCCATCCTGAGGATGTCTCTGTGGATAGTACATGCAAAAGTAGAGTTGTGTACGGATAGATGGAAATGGTCCGCTCCGCCCGTCGGGGGTCGGGCAGGCTGGAGCGGGTCAGGTGTCGGAGGGTCGATTGCTGGAACAGACGGCCCCGGCGGGGCCAACCCCATTACCCCGCACTGCTAAAGTATGGGGATTTGTCTGCCGATTGCCGGCTCCTGGCAGAAGGATGGCCCTGTATCCAGCTATACTCGTGGGCACCCCGGCGGAACACGTATGATTTCTTTATACCGGGGGGTCTTTGCGAGGCGGTGAAGTTCACCGGGTGAGTCTACTGGGAGAAATCAGGAGTCATCGGTTGTTTCTGTGCTGGTCCATATGCTATATTCTCCTACCTGGATCCCTTTGGGGATATGGATAATTCTGGATAAAAATTTCCGGGTAGATTAACTTTTCAGACCCCCTGTTGAATTGAAATGGTTGAGTAAAAAAGGGGGTCACACGACTTTTTTACGGCCGTGCGTCACATCTACCCGGATAACCTAATCTGCACTATTTATCTATGGAAAGTCAAGCGGAAAAAAGAGAGCGACATTTTTAGCAGCGATTTATCGGGCAGAGGACACACTGCACGGGTGATAATTAACATAATAAACAAATCAGGGAGGCATACATGAATTTTCTGGTTCCCACATGGCAAAGATGTTCAACGGCCGGTCTTATCATACTGTTTGCCGGACTGATCACCTCGTTGAATGCCCAGTACACGGCCCCTGCACACCCGCTGGTGGCGAAGTATTACTGCTCAGGATTCGAGGATGCCCACGACACCTACAACGCCATTTCTTCGGCCAGCGATGGCAGGATCTATTACGTGTTGTCGTCGGCCGGCATAGATGAAGCGGGGCAGATGTACGTGTATGATCCCGACACGGACCAGGTGGAGTTCCTGGCCGACCTGAACGAGATCTGCGGAGAGGGAGGACAGAAAGCCGTTCCCCAGGGAAAGAGCCACGTCAATTTCTATG
>DATFLS010000383.1:0-9652 GCA_035267465.1 bacterium | reverse complement strand
CATGGACGTGGAGTTGATCGCGCCGATTGCCATGGAGGAAGGCCTGCGGTTCGCGATCCGGGAAGGGGGCCACACGGTCGGCGCCGGGGTCGTGACCGAAATAATTGAGTAAGATATCACTGGTAAATAGACGGGATTGATATCGATGCGGGTGACAGCTACTTTAGAGTGTGCGGAGTGTAATAATCGCAATTATACGACGGATAAAAATAAACAGATACATTCGGAGCGTCTGGAGTACAAGAAATTTTGTCGGCACTGTCGGAAACACACGCTGCATAAAGAAACACGATAATTCTTCTTGCGTATGTGTCTGCTGAAGAGAAATAATACAGGTGAGTAGCTCAACTGGGAGAGCACCGGTCTCCAAAACCGGCGGTTGCGGGTTCAAGTCCTGCCTCACCTGCTGCGGTCGGCACTGTGTTCGGTGAGATGCTGAGCCTGGCAGGCACATACGCACCTGACTATCGCTTGCGGCTGTCCTCCTTCGGAAGTAAACCCCGTGAATTGAATCAAGTGGAATGAAACCATGATTGAAAAGATCCGGAACTTTTTACAGGAAGTTGTCTTTGAATTTAAAAAGGTTTCCTGGCCGGCATGGGAGGAACTGAAGGGATCAACGATTGTCGTACTATTGTTAACCGCATTCTTTGGAGTATTTCTTTTTGTCACAGACCTCATTCTTTCCCGGCTGATAAGTTTGATAATAGGGTCATAATTAAATTAAGGTACATGAGATAAAATACATGGAATGGTATGCCATCCGAGGATATTCGGGGAAAGAGAAAAAAATAAAGGAGACTCTGCTGCGCGAAGCCGAACGCTCCGGGTTTGCCGACATGATCGAAGAAATTCTCGTCCCTTCGGAAAACGTGGTGGAGATGCGTGATGGAAAGAAGCGGGTTCGGGATAAAGTGTTCTTTCCGGGATATGTGCTCATGAAAATGGAGCTGACGAAAGAGACGCGTCATCTGATTGAAAATACGCCCGGCGTGCTCAATTTTGTTGGGCCGAAAGGAGAACCGCAGCCTCTGCGGGATGATGAAATCAAACGTATCCTGGGTGAGGTGGAAGAGAAAGAGGGCAAAGAAGTAGTCGAAACCCCGTTTAAAGTCGGGGATCCCATTAAGGTGACCGACGGCCCCTTCGTCGACTTCAACGGTTTTGTGGAAGAAGTGAATGAAGAGAAACAAAAAGTCAAGGTTCGGGTCAGCATCTTCGGACGTCCGACACCGGTCGAATTAGATTATCTGCAAGTGGAATTGGAAAAGTAAGGTAGGAATCATGGCAAAGAAAGTAATAGCAAATATCAAACTCCAGATTCCAGCGGGGCAGGCAAATCCTTCCCCACCTGTTGGGCCGGCTCTCGGTCAGCACGGAGTAAACATTATGGAGTTCTGCAAAGCCTTTAACGCCAAAACCCAGGATCAGTCGGGACTTATTATTCCGGTGGAATTGACAGTGTATGCTGATCGGTCTTTTACCTTTATTACGAAAACTCCTCCCGCGGCAATCCTGTTGAAAAAAGCAGCCAAGGTGGAAAAAGGCTCCGGTGTCCCGAATACCGAAAAAGTGGGCACCGTTACTATACAGGATCTCCGGGATATCGCCGAAACCAAGATGGAAGATCTCAATGCGCATACCATTGACCAGGCCGTAAAAATTATCGCAGGAACTGCCCGAAGCATGGGGTTGGTCGTCGAAGGATAACGGAGGGAGTGAAGGTACAACCATTATGAGAAAGCACAGCAAACGATATAATCAGGCGATAGAAGAATTCGATCGTGCGACAGATTATCCGCTGTCCGAGGGAGTAGAGATACTCAAGCGGACTGCGACTGCAGGTTTTGATGAAACCGTGGAAGTGAGTGTGAACCTCGGGGTGGATCCCCGGCATGCTGACCAGTTGGTCCGCGGCACGGTGACCCTTCCACACGGGACGGGCCAGGATGTTCGGGTCCTCGTCCTGACCGAGGGCCCGGCCGCTGCCGAAGCCGAGGAAGCCGGAGCAGATTATGTAGGACTGGATGAATATATTGAGAAAATCCAGAGCGGATGGACCGATGTTGATGTGGTAATTGCCACACCGGATGTCATGGGACAGATTGGTCGATTGGGGAAGATCCTGGGCCCTCGCGGCCTGATGCCCAATCCGAAAAGCGGAACCGTCACAACTGAAGTCGGTAAGACTGTGGAAGAAATGAAAGCCGGAAAGATAGAATTCCGGGTGGATCGGTTCGGTATAATCCATTCGGTGGTGGGGAATGCATCTTTTCAAGCGGAACAGCTGGAGGAGAATATCAGAACTCTCATTACCACATTAATGCGTCTGCGCCCTGCGTCGGCGAAGGGAATATACCTCCGTGGCTTGACTATCGCGACAACCATGGGTCCCGGGGTAAAGATTGACCGTTCATCAGTGGTGAAGTAGGAGTATAACAAGGGGGAATTCAGATGCCAACGCCCGATAAAGAGCAGTTTGTCGAAGAAATTGCTGAAAAATTTTCAAAGGCAAAAGGGATTTATTTCACCGATTACCTGGGACTGGATGTGGAGCAAATCAATGCGCTCCGGAGCCAATTCTTTAACCAATCGGTGGACTATAAAGTGGTAAAAAACCGTCTGACGAAGATCTCGGCGAAAGAAGCAGGCTATGACGATGCGGACGACCTGCTTTCGGGGCCGACTGCGATTGCATTTGCAAATGACGATCCGGTGGCGCCTGCCAAGATCATCGCAGAATTTCAGAAAGAGAATGAGCAGTTGGCCCTGAAAGGGTGCTATTTCGAGGGCCAGAAGATAGGACTGGATCGCATCAGTGAAATTGCCGCACTCCCCTCCCGGGAGGAATTGCTACAGAAGCTGCTGAGTGGGCTGCAATCACCGATGCGTGAATTTGCCAGTACACTGGCATCACCGATGCAGAAGTTAGTACGGATATTAACTCAGATAAAAGAACAAAAAGAATCAGAGTAATAGTCAGCTAAAATCTAAGGAGGAACTGAAGAATGGCTGAAATCACACGCGACGATGTCCTCAATTATCTGGAAAATGCGAATATGCTAGAGGTATCGGAACTTATTGAGGCCATAGAAGAGAAATTTGGTGTCAGCGCTCAGGCCCCGGTGGCAGTCGCGGCGGGAGCAGGCGCTGCAGCAGCCGGAGAAGCCGAAGAGGAAGAGAAAGACATCTTTGATGTCATCCTCAAGGAGGCTGGTTCACAGAAAATTCAGGTGATTAAGGTGGTGCGCTCCCTGACCAATCTGGGACTGAAAGAAGCAAAAGAACTGGTCGATAACGCGCCGAATCCTGTGAAAGAGCAGGTGGCAAAGGAAGATGCCGAAGATATCAAGTCGCAATTGGAAGAGGTTGGCGCAACGGTCGAATTAAAGTAGATATGGTCGCCACGGTATGACCTGGCTCAGGCACCATAGTTCAAGACAATCGTTCTGGAAGACGATGATGAAACCTGGGGTTCAGTCCACAGGTTTTGTCGCATTTAAGATGAGGAGGATTACCTCTTGAGTAAGTTAAATCTTATCGAACGACAATCATTTGCAAGGATCCCCCGGCAGTTGAATATGCCCAATATGCTCGGCATTCAGCTGGATTCATTCCGGGAATTTTTGCAGCTCGATACGCCAATAGAAGAACGCAAAGATACCGGGCTCAATCAGGTATTTAACAGTCTGTTTCCCATTGAAGATAGCCACGGGAATTATCTGCTGGAGTATGTCGGATATAGCGCCGGTCGATCGAAGTATAGCGTGGATGAGTGCATTGAGCGTGGTGTAAGCTATGAAATCCCTCTGAAGGTGCAGCTCCGTTTGCATGTAGCGGAAGAAGGCGCCGAGAAGGGCGAGTATTCGGATACCATCGAGCAGGAAATTTTCTTCGGAAATATCCCCATGATGACGGATCGGGGCACCTTTATTATCAATGGTGCAGAGCGAGTGATCGTGAGTCAGTTACAGCGGTCACCCGGTGTGTTCTTCGATGAAAATGTGCACCCGAACGGCACCAAACTTTTCAATGCGCGCATCATTCCGTTCCGGGGATCCTGGATCGATTTCACCACCGACATCTATGACGCCCTCTATGTCATTATTGATCGGCGGCGAAAATTTCCTGTGACAACACTCCTCCGGGCTCTCGGATTTCCGAATACTGAAGATATCCTGGAAGCCCACGGACTCTTGCATACCCGGGAGCTGAATAAAGAAGGGATTAAAACAGTCGCGGGGAAGAAGCTCGCCGCAGACGTGGTCGATACGGAAACCGGGGAAGTGCTGGCTGATTGGGGCAAAGCCTGCGAGAAGGACGAAGTACAGGAATGGGCTGATCAGGGGATCACTGAAGTCAAATATCTGGAGGCCAGAGATGAACTGGTGGTGGAATTATTGCTGAACACACTGAAAAAAGACCAGGCGGAAGATGAAGAAGAAGCGCTGAAAATTATTTACCAGAATGTACGCTCCAGTGAACCCCCCAATATCGATACGGCCAGAAAATTTGTGGACCGTATGTTCTTCTCTCCCAAGAAGTATGATCTGGGAGAAGTTGGCCGATATCGGATCAATAAAAAATTCAATCAGGATGTTCCGCTTGACCAGACCACATTAACCAAAGATGACTTCATCACAATACTGGAACATCTGATCGATATGCGTCTCGGGCTGGCAGAGAGTGACGACATCGACCATCTGGGTAACCGGCGGGTTCGGACCGTGGGAGAGCAGCTGGGCAATCAGTTCACCATTGCGCTGACCCGGATGAGCCGGACGATCAAAGAGCGCATGAACATGCGTGATACCGAGAACCTCACTCCCAAGGATCTGGTCAATTCCCGGATCGTGAGTTCGGTGATCAATTCGTTCTTTGGTACCAGTCAGTTGTCGCAGTTTATGGATCAGACGAATCCGCTGGCAGAGCTGACGCATAAACGCCGGTTGTCCGCGCTGGGTCCGGGAGGTTTGACCCGGGAGCGTGCCGGATTTGAAGTGCGGGATGTTCATTATACCCATTACGGCCGGCTCTGTCCCATCGAAACGCCGGAAGGTCCCAATATCGGATTGATCTCCTCGCTGGCGACGTATGCGAAAGTGAATCGGCTGGGATTTATCGAAACACCCTATCGAAAGGTATTCTCCGATAATGGATCCACGAAAATTACAGACGATGTCGAATATCTTTCCGCCGATGACGAGGGCCGGGCGACCATCGCTCAGGCCAACGCACCGGTTGATGAGTCCGGCAAGTTCACCAGTGAGAGCGTGCGTGCCCGCATCAGGAGCGAGTTCATCAAGATTGCCCCAGAGAAGGTCGGCTATCAGGATGTCTCTCCGAATCAGATTGTCAGTGTTGCCGCTGCGTTAATTCCGTTTCTGGAACACGATGACGCCAACCGGGCGCTGATGGGCTCGAACATGCAGCGTCAGGCAGTCCCGTTGTTAACACCGGAAGCCGCGATTGTGGGAACCGGTTTGGAGCGTCGGGCAGCCATTGACTCCAAATCAGTGGTAACCTCCGCGGTGGATGGCACCGTAGTGAAAGTGGAAGCGGACCACATTGTGATCAAAGCGGATAATCCGGAAGTGCAGGATGAGGATGTCCGGTTTAGTGAGCAGGACGATCTCTATCATTACTCGCTGCATAAGTTTCTACGCACCAACCAGGATACCAGTGTGAACCAGAAGCCGCTGGTCTCAGTGGGCGACTCTGTAAAAGCCGGTGATGTTATCGCAGATGGCTCGGCGACGGAGCGGGGTGACCTGGCGCTTGGACGGAATCTCCTGGTGGCATTTATGCCCTGGCAGGGCTATAACTTCGAGGATGCCATTGTTATCAGCGAGCGTTTGGTAAAGGATGATACCCTGACCTCAGTACACATCAAAGAAGTGGAACTGGAAGTCCGGGATACCAAACGCGGAGAAGAAGAACTCACCCGTGAAATTCCGAATGTCAGCGAAGAGGCCACCCGCAACCTGGATGAGAACGGACTGATCAGGGTCGGAGCCGAAGTTGAGCCCGGAGATATTCTGATCGGAAAGGTGACTCCGAAAGGTGAGACGGATCCGACTCCGGAGGAAAAGTTACTCCGTGCGATCTTCGGCGAAAAAGCGGGTGAAGTGAAAGATGCTTCCAAGAAGGCGGATCCCGGGGTTCGTGGCGTCGTGGTAGATACGAAGTTATTTCACCGGCGTTCCAGCGAGTCGCGGAAACAGGAAGACCGGAAAATTTCAGCGATTAAGAAAACGGGTGAGGAACGGAAGAAACAACTGGAAGAGAAGCGGATTCACAAACTGACCACCCTGCTGGAAGGCTATGAATCCATCGGGATAAAAGATAAAGCCGGGAAGAGCATGCTGCGGGCAGGGACATCCCTAACGGAAGACAATTTGCGAGGAATCGATTTGGATGCCGTCGACGTGGACACTCCCTGGGTCGATGACGACAAGGTGAATGAGAAAATCAGGAAAATTTTTGCCAATTACTATGAAGCCCGGAACAGCATCGATGAAGACGTCGAGACTGAAATCTACAAGTTGAAAGTCGGCGATGAACTTCAGCCCGGCGTCCTGCAGTTAGCGAAAGTGTATATTGCCAGCAAGCGAAAAATTGCCGTCGGCGATAAAATGGCAGGACGTCATGGAAATAAGGGGGTTATCGCTACTATCGTCCCTGAGGAAGATATGCCGTTCATGGAGGATGGCACTCCGGTCGATCTCATACTGAATCCCCTGGGAGTTCCCTCCAGAATGAATTTGGGACAGCTGTATGAAACCATGCTCGGCTGGGCCGGGAGGCAGCTGGGAGTATATTTCTCGACTCCGGTATTTGACGGCGCCTCTCTGGACGATGTCCATGATTATCTGGAGAAGGCGGAGCTCCCACAGAATAGCAAGGTGACCTTATTTGACGGGCAGACGGGAGAGCCGTTTGATAATCAGATAACCACCGGGTTTATCTATATGATGAAATTGTCTCATATGGTCGAGGATAAAGTGCACTCACGCTCAACCGGACCGTATTCCTTAATCACCCAGCAGCCGCTGGGCGGGAAGGCACAGTTTGGTGGCCAGCGATTTGGCGAGATGGAAGTGTGGGCGCTGGAAGCCTACGGCGCCGGATATACTCTGCAGGAGATGCTGACCGTCAAATCTGATGATGTGGAAGGGCGGTCCCGGGCATACAATGCGATTGTGAAGGGCGAGAATCTGCCGGAATTCGGTGTGCCCGAATCCTTCAACGTTCTCTTGCGAGAACTGCAGGGGCTCGGAATCGACGTTGAATTGAAATAAACAACAGATAACCAAAGGGAGGAGTACACTTTGGTTTATTTAAATCCAAAGCAGCCGCAAACAAAAACTGATTTCAATTCGATACAAATCAGTCTGGCTTCGCCGGAACTCATTCTGTCGAAGTCATACGGTGAAGTGACCAAACCGGAGACCATTAATTACCGGTCCTACAAGCCGGAAAAGGATGGACTCTTCTGCGAGAAGATTTTCGGTCCGGTGAAGGACTGGGAATGTCATTGCGGAAAGTACAAGCGCATCCGGTATAAAGGGATCATCTGCGATCGGTGTGGTGTAGAGGTGACCAGGAAAAAGGTGCGCCGCGAACGAATGGGGCATATCAACCTGGCCGTACCGGTGGTGCATATTTGGTATCTCCGGTCTATTCCGAGTAAGCTGAGTTATATACTTGGGTTGAGTACCAAGGATCTCGAAAAGATTATATATTACGAGAATTATGTTGTGATCAAGTCGGGAGATGCGGAGGTCGAACCGATGACGATGCTGGAAGAGGATCAATATCTCGACCTGATGCGGGAACACGGCCGGCCATCCGGTGACGGATTAAAGGAGGAGAAAGAGTACTTTGAAGCGGGGATGGGTGGTGAAGCGATTCGCCAGCTCCTCGCCAATCTGGATCTGGACAAACTCGCAGATGAATTGCAACACGCTGTGGATACGGAAACTTCCAAACAGCGCAAGAATGACGCTCTGAAGCGGCTGAAGGTTGTGAAAGCGTTCCTGCCGGATGAGGACGGGAAACCCAACAAGCCGGAGTGGATGGTCTTGAGTGTGCTCCCGGTGATTCCACCGGAGCTGAGACCGCTTGTTCCCCTGGACGGTGGACGATTCGCCGCCAGTGACTTGAATGATCTGTATCGGCGCGTTATTATCCGGAATAATCGACTGAAGCAGTTGATTGAGATTAACGCACCCGATGTGATTCTCCGCAATGAGAAGCGCATGCTCCAGGAAGCGGTCGATTCCCTGTTCGACAACAGTCGTCGGAGAACTGCCGTCAGAAGCGGAACCAGGCGGCCTCTGAAGAGCCTGAGCGATATGCTGAAGGGCAAACAGGGTCGATTCCGCCAGAATTTACTTGGAAAACGAGTGGACTACAGTGGCCGCTCGGTGATTGTGGTGGGGCCGGAATTGAAATTAACCGAATGTGGTCTCCCGAAGGAAATGGCGATTGAGCTGTTTAAGCCGTTTATTATTAATCAGTTGATCACGCGCGGATATGCCAAGACTCCACGCAGTGCCAAGCTCATGGTGGAAGAGAAACAACCGGAAATTTACGACGTGCTGGAGTATGTGGTGAAAGAGCATCCGGTGCTGCTCAACCGGGCGCCAACACTGCATCGCCTTGGTATTCAGGCGTTTCAGCCGGTGCTGATCGATGGCAAGGCGATCAAAATTCACCCGCTGGTGTGCGCGGCATTTAATGCGGACTTCGATGGGGATCAGATGGCCGTCCACGTGCCGCTGGGCGCGGAAGCACAAATTGAATCCAGAATGTTGATGTTGTCCAGTCATAACATCCTCCATCCGGCACATGGTGCGCCGATTGCGATTCCTTCGCAGGATATGGTGCTGGGCGTCTATTATCTGACCAGGGCGCTTCCCGGCGATACAGGCGAGGATTCGTTCATGAGCTCGCGCGATGAAGTCCGGGTTGCACACTCGAACAAGGAAATCGGGCTGCATGCGAAAATCAAGCTCCGGCTGGAAAATGACACGGTGATCGAAACCACAGTTGGCCGGGTGTTGTTCAACGACATCCTGCCGGATGAAATGCCGTTCATCAATGAGCTGGTGACCAAGAAATCGTTGGAACGAATCATCGGAGATGCCTTTCAGCTCGCCGGGAACTTCCGGACGGTGCAGTTCCTGGATGAATTGAAAAATATGGGTTTTGGCTACGCCACCACCAGCGGACAGTCGATTGGGCTGGATGATGTGATTATTCCTCCTGAGAAGCACGATTTTATCGATCAGGCCACTGACGAGGTCGAAGACGTCAACCAGAAGGCCAGAGACGAAATCTTGACCGAGGGTGAGCGTTACAATAAGGTGATCGACGTCTGGACCCATACCACTAATGCTGTGGCTGAGAGCATGATGCAGCGGTTATCGAAGGATAAGAGTGGGTTCAATAACGTCTTCATGATGGCCGACTCCGGGGCGCGAGGCAGTAAGGATCAGATTAAGCAGCTGGCCGGAATGCGCGGATTAATGGCCAAGCCACAGAAGAGTATGACGGGACAGGCCGGTGAAATTATTGAGGATCCGATTCTGTCGAATTTCAAAGAAGGTTTGAGTGTGCTGGAATACTTTATTTCTACGCACGGTGC
>DATFLS010000382.1:0-3016 GCA_035267465.1 bacterium | reverse complement strand
GCCGCCCCGAGAGTAATGACATCGAACGGGGCGTTCTCCGGCCAGCCTTCAAACCCGTCTTTGCACCGTATCTCAACATTTTCGTATCCCAGTGATGTCAGTGTCCGGGCGGCCCGGTCCGCCAGGGGCTGGATACGTTCGATCCCATACACCCATTTACACAAAAGGCTCATGATGGCAACCGAATAGCCCGAACCGGATCCGATATCCAGAGCGATATCGTCGGGTTGCACATTCACCTCCTGAATCATGTGGGCTACCACGTAAGGCTGGCTGACAGTTTGTTCGTACCCGATCGGGATGGGATTGTCAGTATATGCAGCACTCCGGTACTTCATCGGAACAAATTCATGCCTGGGAACCTTCAGGAACGCCTCCAGGATGCGTTCATCCTTGATGCCCCGTTTCCGGAGCTGAATCCGCACCATATTTTCGCGCTCTTGAATAAAGGAGTTATTTTTCATGAACAGTCACTTATCAGATTTGGTTCGTCTGGTTTTCCTTCCGATTCCCATATTCCCGGACCATCTTTTTCGTTATCTGATCAGCGATGCGGGTCGGTTCGGGAAGTTTGTACCTGGTAGTGGTTTTGAGTGTCCAGTCGACGGCATGCGAAAAGTCCATTCGGTACCCCGGAGAGACGTAGAGTGGCTTCACATGCGAGCGGGTGCGTACCACGTGGCCGACCTGGGTATGCTTATCCATCAGCGGCACCCGATCACCTTTTTGGGATCCCACCTCTTCGTGGCGGCCGATTAACCTCGATTTCGCGCATCCGATCCCCGAAATGCCCCATCGCCATCCCAGGTGGGCCGCCAGCCCGCAACGTCTCTGATGTGCAATCCCGGCGCCATCAAATATGATGAGATCCGGCCTGGTCAGGATCTGTTCCCAGACCTTTTCCAGCGCCGGACCTTCCCGGAAGACGAGCAAACCGGGAATATAGGGATACCGGATTTCCATTGACGCTGTCCTGGTTTCTGCAAGCTCCAGTTCAACCCGGCCATTGTCCCGACCGGTCACCCGAAAAACAGCCAGAGCAGCGAAGGCCCGGTTCCAGCGGCGAACATACGCAACATCCGCCCCGGCTACTGTCGCGACAGGATCCGGTACGGGTGCGTGTTCGATCATTTCACTTATCTGCTCCTGGAGATGAATGCCTTCTGCCGGTGTCAAATCCCAGTGATGGTCCCGCTGCGGATTCACGACACCCGCAGCCCTTTCCCGTTTCCGACTTTTTTCTGATGTTCCCCGGTTAATATCCGAACGACCTTGCCGTCCCGCATGTTAATCGTGATATTAGCCAAACGCTGAATGACATCTCTGGACTTCGTCGCGAGTATCACCATTACCGCCCGCTCGTCATTCAGCATCTTAAGATGATCCACCACAGCATTATAGGTGTCCTGATCAAGCTGGCGGGTCGGCTCGTCCAGGAGCAAAATCTCCGGATACGGCGCCAGCGAACGCAATAAAGCGGTGAGCTGGTACTGCCCGGCAGATAACTGACTCACCGGCATATCGGCGTATTTTTCCATCGCGAAATTTTTCAGCAACCGCCGAATACGAATCACAGATTCCTCCGGATCCACACTCCGGTAGCGAAGCCCCAGTCCGATATTCTCCCGCACTGTACCACGAAAGAGGGCCGGGTGCTGGCTGAGGAACCCGATCCGTCGTCTGAGCGCGGTCCGCTGCCTGGAATTTCTCGCTTCCGTATTAAACAGCGTGATTCTCCCCTCATCCACGGTATCAAGAAGCGCCAGGACTCGCAACAGGGCAGATTTCCCGGCCCGGTTATCACCGGCGATCGCGTAAATTGGCCCATCCTGAAAAAACAGCTGGTCAATGTGTATCGAAAAAGAAGCATGGACCCGATGATGGATATCATTTATTTCGATAAGATTTTGCATAGTTATGTATCCTTCTTGAATTGCACAATATGCAGTCCGCTGTACACCAGCACTCCGAACAGAAAAAGCCCTATAGCCACCGCCAGATGCTCCGGGGCGTTTGACAGTTCAAACACAGGGACAGAAGGAAATCCCTGCTTGAACACAAAGCTGATCATCAGGTAAAATCCGCCAATCTCGGTAAAAACCCGGGCGATCCCCACCGTCACAACACCATAGATTTGCTCCCGCTTCTGCCTGGCCATCGTTGCGTACATCTGCCACCGGCTCGCGCCAAGCGCGAGCGTTTCATCCCTGGTCGCCCTGGAATCGGAGCTAAACACATCGGCGGTGAGCCCGGCGATAATCGGTATCGTCAGTAGCGCTCCCCAGAAAATAAATCCAAGTGGTGAAATGAACTGATCGGTATGCAAATAAGAGATAAATATCCCCAAACCCGTCGCCGGGAGGAACAGCCAGATGTGCAGAAGATAGAGAACCAATCGCCGGAACCTGAACGTATGCACACCGGTGAGCATCCCAATGGGTAAACCTGTCACCAGCGCAAGGATAATAATGTATCCTGCGACCTCGAGTGCGTTGGCAATATTCAGAAAGACTGCGCCGTTTAACTGTATAAGCAGTTGAAGTGCCTCAATAAGCATCACTGTCTCGCCACATCCCCTTCTATCGACTCAACAAGCAAATTGCTACTTTCTTCGTTAACAACATAGTTTTGCATCCCAGAAAAATCAATACAATTCACTGAATATCCCTTTGGGATTTAATTAATCGGATGTATTTCCGAATCGGGAAAATATCTCATGAATCCTGTGGTCAAACACCTGTGTCTGCCTTGTTGTTGCTGTGTATGGCAGGCGATGATAGAATAACGAACATATGGAGCGCCCGCACGATACATTCCATCACCCGAATCATCTTACTCCTCTGGAACTGACAACCCTGAATCCGCCTGTTGCAGGGGTCAATAGCACCACGCGGTGAAGTTATAACCAGTGCGGCAACTCACTGATTCCGCAGCCCATAGTCACAACGGTCAAGTAATATACATTCACTGCATTTCGGCTGCCGGGATTTACAGATCTGCCGTCCGTGCCGGATCA
>DATFLS010000381.1:0-7835 GCA_035267465.1 bacterium | reverse complement strand
CTTTTCGGAAACCGCGTTCGTGGTGTCTCCGGACCAGCGTGACGGCGGGTATGATGTCCGCATTTTTACCCCGACCGAAGAGGTCCCCTTCGCCGGTCATCCCACTTTGGGGACGGCATATGTGATTAATCATTTTCTCGCTCCGGAGCCTGCGCGAGAGATTGTGCTCAACCTCAAGGTCGGCCAGATTCCGGTGACCTGGGATCCTGAGACCCAATATCTCTGGATGCGCCAGCATCCCCCGATATTCGGCGAGAGCATTGCACCGGAGCGGATGGCCCAAATTTTGGATATTCCGGAGTCGGAAATCGACAGCCGGTATCCAATCCAGGTGGTCTCGACGGGATTGCCGTTTATCATTACACCCCTGATGTCTCTGGAAGCCGTGAAGCTGGCCGGCCTTAATCGCAAGTATTACCCGGATCAGCTCGCCGGTGTCGAGACAAAGGCCATTTTACTCTTCGCACCCGAGGTAGAGCAGCTGGACAACCATCTCCACGTCCGGGTATTTGCGGAGTACTATGGCGTCTCAGAGGATCCGGCCACCGGCAGCGCCAACGGTTGCCTGGCCGGGTACCTGGCGCTGCATCGCTACTTTGGCGCTCCGGAAATCAATACACGGGTGGAACAGGGGTACGAAATTCACCGGCCGTCACTGGTCTTGATCCAGACGGAAGAGGAAAACGACACGATATCGGTAAGTGTCGGGGGGAGGGTTCTGCCGGTAGCAGTGGGTCGATTGTACTAGTGTTCCTATCCTCATTCCCGCACCTTCCAGGGGAGTTCCAACTGAACATCGCAGGTGATTCCGAGTACTGATGGGGGGTGGGGAAATTTTGACGTCAGAGAACCTGCGCTGAATATCTTTCGCGATCCGACGAGATTTTCATCACACGGATGTGATATTACCTTGTTGGTCCGGTCAGTCGGGAATTGCAGTGCCTTGTGAGGTGTAATTATTACTTCCACTGCGGTTGATCTTTTTATAAATTTTTTACTGAAGAGGTAATAAATTGAAACGTTAGTTGTTGATGCAAACAAGGATTAGCCTGACCAATCGTTTCCTTTCCCTACATTTCTTACTTCGTTCAAAAGCAGATTTGACCGACGCTGTCCCCGTCTGCCTCCGCTTCCGGAACTCTACGTTTGTGTGGATTGCAGATGCCCGGTTGCAAGCGATAATGCAGGAACGAACCTGTGGATAGATCGAAGATTTCTTCACTACGCAATCGGGTCCGAATCCGGCTATTTATCCGGAACTTTCTGCAGGAACTCAGTCAGCGTCTGAAGTTCTCCGAGCAGATTTTCATGATTTTGTGTGGCGTGGTGATTGGCATCGGCGGTGCGTATTTTTATGTCGGTTTCAAGTGGGCCATTCATTTTGTGCAGGATCTGGCCTGGGGTGGGTGGGAAGACCCGGCGGCTCTGCTCAGTCAGATCGAATGGTATTGGGTGGTGATTATCCCGGCGATGGGGGGGTTATTCACCGGACTAATTATTCATTTTATGTCTTCGGAGGCAAAAGGGCACGGGGTGCCTGAGGTCATGGAATCCATTGCGCTCCGGGGAGGAAAGATCCGGGCCCGGGTGCCGCTGGCCAAGGCGGTGGCGTCGGCTGTGAGTATCGGAACCGGGGGGTCTGTCGGCCGGGAGGGCCCCATGGTGCAGATCGGTGCGGCGATGGGATCGATCGTCGGACAGGTTACCCAGGTGACCAGGCGAAAAATGCGAACCTTCGTGGGATGCGGGGCCGCTGCCGGCATTGCAGCCACCTTCAATGCGCCGATTGCCGGAGCGCTGTTCGCACTGGAAATAATTCTCGGTGATTTCGGCGCCGCCAATTTCATCCCGATCGTGGTCTCTTCGGTCTCGGCTACCGTGGTTTCTCATCAATATATACAGGAGTTCCAGGCCTTTGAAGTGCCTCCCTATACTCTGGTCAGTCCCTGGGAAATGATTCCCTATATTCTTCTGGGAGTCCTGACCGGCCTGGTGGCCATCGGATTTATACGAGTACTGTATAAAACAGAAGACATCTTCGATAACCTGAACATCCCTCTGTATGTGAAAACAATTATCGGAGGGATCGGACTGGGAATATTGGCTTTGTTTTTCCCGCATATTCTCGGGACCGGGTATGAAGCAGTCAACGCAGTCATGGTCGACCGGTTGCTTTGGTCCACCGCCGCCATTCTGGTCGTCTGGAAGCTGCTGGCCACCAGCCTCACCCTCGGATCGGGGGCCTCGGGCGGGATATTCGCCCCGTCTCTCTTCCTCGGATCAATGGCCGGAGGTGTGCTAGGATACTGGGCCCACCTGCTGTTTCCGTCGATTACCGCCACGGCGGGCGCCTACGCCCTGGTGGGAATGGCGGGGGTGGTCGGAGCAGCCACCCATGCGCCACTGACGGCGATTCTGATTATTTTCGAACTGACCAATACCTATCAAATTATTCTTCCGGTGATGGCCACAACCATCGTGGCAACTGCCGTGGCCATGAAAATTCAAAATGAGTCCATTTACACCCTCAAGTTAATGAAGCGTGGTATTGATATCTTTCAGGGACGTGACGCAAACGTGCTGCGAACCCTGAAGGTGGGAAGAGCCCAGCGTCGATCCATTGAAATCATCGGAGAAACCACCCCGCTGACTGACTTAATCCAGCTGGTCAGCCAAAGTCCCCATTCCGTGTTTTTTGTGGTGAATCATTCCAGGAAACTTATCGGCTATGTGACTTTGAACGACTTACGAAAGTTATTAGAAGATGCCAGTGTATTGAGCCATCTCATTATTGCCGGGGATATTGCCTACCCCTGTCCTTTTGCGCTCACTCCCGGTGATACCCTGGATCGTTCCATGGAACTGTTTGCCCAGGAAGAGGTCGACGAACTGCCGATAGTGAACGATAAAAACGAATTCCAACCCATCGGCACGTTGTGGCGCCAGGATGTGATTGAGGCTTACAACCGGGAAATATTCAGGCGCGACATGGCCTCGGGAATGGCGACGAAGTTGCATTCCCGCGAATACTCGGCTCAACCGGTAGAGATTGTCACCGGGTTCTCAATCCTGGAACGCGAAGTGCCGAAATTCCTGGTGAATAAAACCGTTCGGGGCAGTCATCTCCGTGACCGGTTCGGTGTGCAGGTAATCCTGGTGAATCAGCAGGTGGATGGCGAGACAGGTAGCGTCCGGGAGGTCATGCCCGATGCGAATTATCGCCTGAAGGAGACGGATATGGTACTCGTTTTTGGTGAGACCCAGCAGGTCGAGCGGTTCGGGAGACTCTAACCCTACCAAGCAGGGCACCTTCACCCTCATGTCGGAACCGATTGCGAGCACCGTTCGGGAAGATGCTTCAGCTCCTCTGGTAAACAGACAGACTTATGGGATATATCTTGTTGTACTTCAAGAAACTGCGTTATAATTTTTAGGTGAACTCTCAGATATTTCTCTGATAACGCTACGGAACAGCACGGAATAAATCTTTATGTCCATAGAAGAGGCTCTCAGAAAGGCCGTCCGGTCCGGATGGATACAGTCACCGGATCAGGATTTGGAAGGTCTGATTCAGGGATTGGATCCGGCTGTTCAGAAGTACGTGGTGACCCTTGTCGAACGGGTGCAAACCCTGAGCGAAATCGGCACGGCGCTTTCTGCCGAGCATGATCTGCAGCGACTGCTGGAGACGATTGTCTCGGAGACCCGCAATCTCACCCGGGCAGACGGCGGGACTTTGTATTTGGCAGGTGAGGAGAAACAGCGCCTCCATTTCGAAATTATTCAGACTGCCTCACTGAATCTCGCCATGGGCGGAGCCACCGGTGATGCGATCTCCTGGGAACAGATTCCCTTGTATGGCGATGAGAGTCATCCGAATCATAACAATGTCTCAACGTATGTCGCCCTGACAGGCAATGTGGTGAATATTCCGGACGTCTACGACGTGGAAGGGTTTGATTTCTCCGGAACGAAGCAATTCGATGCCAGCAACGGATACCGTTCACGGTCTATGCTGGTGATTCCCATGCAGAATTACGAGGACGAAATTATCGGGGCGTTGCAGCTGATTAATGCCATTGATGAAGAGACCGGGGAAGTGATCGGCTTCACCCCGCAGTCTCAGAAACTGGCAGGTGCGCTGGCGTCGCAGGCTGCTATTGCGATTACGAACGCCACTCTTATCCGTGATTTACGGAATTTATTCGATTCCTTGATTCAGGTAATCGCGACTGCGGTGGACGAGAAGTCTCCCTATACCGGCGGTCATATTCACCGGGTTGCCGAATTGAGCATGCGTATTGCCGGGGAGGTGAATGCGGATCAGGAGGGAGAATTCGCAGAGATTACGTTCACTGAGGAAAAACTGGAAGAATTGCGTATTGCGGCCTGGCTGCACGACATTGGGAAGATCACCACGCCCGAATATATCGTGGACAAAGCCACCAAACTGGAAACCATCTACGATCGCATTCACGCTGTGAACCTGCGGTATGAAATCATCCGGCGGGATTGGGAAATCGACCGGTTGCGCGCCAGGATCGAGCGGTTGGAGTCCGGTGCAGCAACCGGGCGGAGCACAGAGAGCGAAGAATCCCCGCAGGATGTTGGTCAGCTCGATGAGGAGCGCTACTGGCTGCACAGAGCGAACTTCGGCAGGGAAACCATTTCAGAACAGCAGAAAGAAAAAATCCGTTCCATTGCAGCGCGCACCTACTTTATGAATGGAGAGAAGAGGCACCTGCTGGAACCGGACGAAGTGGTAAATTTAAAGGTATCCCGGGGAACGCTGAACGAGGAAGAGCGTGCCATCATCATGAACCATGTGAACGTCACCAGGCGCCTGTTGGATCAGCTCCCGTTCCCCGGCCATTTGAGCCGGGTGCCAGAATTTGCCGGGGGACACCATGAAAAACTGGATGGCAGCGGGTATCCCGAGGGGAAAGCAGGCGAAGAGATCCCGCTACAAACCCGCATTATGGCATTCGCGGACGTGTTTGAAGCGCTGACGGCGGAAGATCGACCGTATAAGCCCGGAAAGCAACTGTCTGAAGCCATGCAGGTGCTTCAATCTATGGTAAAGAATAATGAAGTGGACGGGCGGATATTTCGGCTGTTCGTCCGATCCGGATTGGTAAAAGAATGCGCCGAGAAATATATCAAACCGGAACAGGTGGATTGTGTGGAGTACAGCGACACCGGGGAGCCCCTGACAGGTAAATGAACGGGCGGGAATTTCACCTGCATCCGTACTGAGATTTGTGTATGTTCCCGTTACGAATCGAACCGGACATGTTTGCCACACTTGAGACAAAGGGTAACCCGTGCGAGTAACAACCAGAAAAACATTAACCAGGATACTTGTAATTCTGGGGCTTGCAGCCGTACTGGGCGTCGGCAGAAATGTGTTATTCCCCGGCGGGCTGACCTGGCAAACCGCCCCCAGGGAGATGGGGGCGGCCGATACGTTAGCATTAGAGATCACACTGGAACAGGCATACCGCCTCTACCGCCAGGATATCCCGTTTATTGATGCCAGAATCGAAGAGCGGTTCACCGCCGGTCATATCCCGGAGGCGATTAACATACCGGCGGCGGGTAATTTCCAGCAGAAAATGATGGCTGCCACCGAGCTGGATACGGCCCAAACATACGTTCTGTACTGCAATGACGAGCATTGTCCGCTGGCACATGAACTGTACGAATTCCTGCGGGTCTCCGGATTTGAATCGCTGCACATCATGTTCGAGGGCTTCGACGGGTGGGAGCAGGCCGGGTATCCCGTCTCGGGAGAGGAGGTGACCCGTGGCGGGTAGACACACTCCGGAGCGGGATAAATTTCAACTCCTGCTGAGCCTCATCATCGGCGGGATATTTATTTACGCTGCTAGCCCAAAGATCCTCGCCCCCGATGCTTTCTACCTGGATATTATCGGATACAACCTGGTGGGCGGATTTCTGGCAAAGGTGATTGCCCTCTGGCTCCCCTGGGTGGAGCTGCTGGCAGGCATTGGTGTTATCCTGGGGGTTTGGTATCTGCCAAATCTGCGTATTCTGCAGTGGCTGTTGAGTGTGTTCGTGGTCCTGCTATTTATCACCCTGCTCAGAGGCATCACCACGGATTGCGGCTGCTTCGGCAGCGCCGGCGGCCGGGTCACCTGGTGGCATGTGTTCGGCGACTTGGTGTTACTGCTGATGACTACGTTTTTGATCAGCTGGACCAGATATGCCGGTGAACGGCGCACGCAGGACTGAGGTGAGGCAATGAGCAAGGCCGATGATATTTCAATACAGGTGAGTCTGTATCCCCTGGGCGATTATGATATTACTGAGAAAATTTTCGGGTTCCTGGACATTTTTGAATCCCATGGATTGCGATATAATCTCGGAACTATGAGCACTGTGATCTCCGGGGAGACTTCGTCAGTGTTCGAAGCCCTGGAAGAGGCGTATCGATGGGTGGCTGAAGACACCAGGTTTGTTCTTGTCTGCACTATGTCCAATTCGGTGCCCACCGAATCGGATCTCGATACGCTGGAGGCCTCGAAAAGAGCGGAGCGGGGTTCTGAAGATTAAGACTGGTTCGCGGAGAAGAAACGGAACCCACCCGCCAAATTCAGGTGTTCAGTATTTCAATTACCCGGGAATGCAGCGTCGGGGCCGCGGCCACACAGGAGTTTGCCTGCAGCACATCATCCCTCTCCCATCCGGTGATGGTGCCCCCGGCTCCCTGAATTATCGGGATTAAGGGTAGTTTATCCCATTCGTGCATGATGGGATCGACCATGATATCCGCATAGCCGCACGCCACCAGCAGGTAACCGTAGCAGTCCGCCCAGGTGCGGAAAATGTCTACCCGGTCAATCAGGTTCTGGAACGAGGGATAGTTCCGATGGGCTTTGACGTTCTTAATATCGGTCGTCAGCAAGGTGGCATTTTTTAGGGAGGAGACGGACCTGACTTTCACTGGTCGTCCGTTAAGCGTGGTCTGCTCGGAAGTTCCGATACAGGTCAAATCCGTGACAGGCTGATGAATCATACCTGCGATCGGTTGCCTGTGATGAAGCAGGCCTATAAGCGTACCAAACAGAGGGACGCCGGTGGTAAAGGCAATAGTTCCATCGATGGGATCCAGCGTCCAGACAAATTCCGCATCCGCTTTTTCATTGCCGAACTCTTCCCCGATGATCCCGTGCCGGGGGTACTGCTTATTAATCAATGACCGGATTGCTTTTTCGGCTTCTCGATCAGCTATAGTAACCGGGGACTTGTCCGCTTTGTACTCCACCGAGAGTTCCGGATTGAAGAAATCGGGGCGGATGACCTCGGCGCTTGTCTCAGCCAGAGTGTGGAAAAATCGGATATATTCCTGAAGATTCATGCGCGCTCCTCTCCGTTCTTGATTGGGACTTATCACACCAGGCGCTGTAAATGTAACAAAAATCTCGGTAACTATGAATCGGGGAGTGAGTGGTCTGTTTCAAAGCCAACAGACTCATGTTTAAAAATTGCATCTGAAGTGTGGTGACTATACCTTTCACACAATAGTATTTAAGAGGTATATGTGATGCATAATACAGCTGTGGAATATACGGACTATTCAAGCGGGATTCGCCGATGAATTCTAGTGAGCGCATGTCTGAGCGTCTTCGGGGCCATGAGGTGGACAGACCGCCCAATTTTGACATTATGATGGTGTTCGCCGCCCACTATATCGGTCAGAATCTGTCGGATTATTATTTGGATCACCGGGTCCTGTGTGACGCTAACCTGATGGTGCTCGATGCGTTTGACCTGGATATCGTGCAGGCCATCTCCGATCCTTACCGGGAAGC
>DATFLS010000380.1:0-8525 GCA_035267465.1 bacterium | reverse complement strand
TGGACAATGCTTGTTTGCAGATGTTGAAAATAGTCCGAAATATCTGCCACCATGGGCTCTGTTCTCCCGGTTTTTAACGAAAATTAGTTCCTGGGGATGAAGGATTCAAATGACAATAAAGAGAGGAAATGAATGCCGGATTTCAATACGCAGTTTGTAAAAACGGATTGCAATCAGGGATAGTAATGTATCATGCGGATGAAAGATTGTAGATTCATGAGCCGGTGAGAAAATGGCGAAAAAAATCCACACTACATATAAATCTTTGCAAGCATTTGCAGGTGAAAAAACCCCGCCAGGTCTTTGCTCTGGGGGAAATTCCAGAAAATATCGCGCTTCATTTGATAACCTGATAAACGCTATATGTGGGGTGTCAAGTAAAAACCACCTAAAATGTTGTGATTTTTCGCTTGCAGAAGGGTTTTTTGTGTTTTACTATTAAGGCAAGTGAGAGTGAAAAAATGAGCCAGTTTTTCACGTAGCGGACTGAACCCTTCTCGAAGATACGCTCCGGTGATGTCCGGAGACAAATTCCGGGATTCTCCAAAGTGATTGTGTCAACGCGATGTACTTATCATGGAGAGATTTCGTCGGAGATATGGCTCACGGATATTTATTAATGTAAATCTAAGGCGGTTCAAATGCATATAGAACGAAAATTCACGACCGAGGGAAGAGATCCGTTCGCAGAGACAAGATTTGTTGATCGCACGTCAGTGATTAAGAATCCGGATGGTTCTGTCGTCTTTGAAATGGAGAAAGTCACCGTCCCGGAGTCCTGGTCGCAGGTTGCCACGGATATTCTCGCCCAGAAATATTTCCGGAAAGCCGGGGTTCCGGCGCATACCGTGCCGGTGCCGGAAAAGGGAGTTCCGGAGTGGCTGCAGCGATCCGAACCCGAGACCGAGGCACTGGCGAAAATGCCGGAGGAGGCGTATTCCCATGAGACCGACGCCAGGCAGGTTTTTCATCGATTAGCCGGTTGCTGGACGTACTGGGGCTGGAAACACGATTACTTCGATTCCGGGGAAGATGCCCGGGCTTTTTATGACGAAATGACATACATGCTAGCCCATCAGATGGCAGCGCCGAACAGTCCGCAGTGGTTTAATACGGGGCTCCACTGGGCGTATGGGCTCGACGGTCCCGCGCAGGGCCATTATTATGTAGATCCGGAAAGCGGGGAGGTTCGTCGTTCCGAGGATGCGTATTCTCATCCCCAGCCGCACGCCTGCTTTATCCAGAGCGTCCAGGATGATCTGGTGAATGAAGGGGGTATCATGGATCTCTGGGTACGGGAAGCCCGTCTGTTTAAATACGGTTCCGGCACCGGATCCAACTTCTCCCGGATCCGGGGCGAAGGGGAACAGTTGAGTGGTGGCGGGAAATCGTCCGGACTGATGAGTTTTTTAAAAATCGGGGATCGCGCTGCCGGCTCGATCAAGTCCGGAGGCACCACCCGCCGGGCGGCCAAGATGGTCACCCTGGATCTGGATCATCCCGATATCGAGGAATTTGTCAACTGGAAAGTGATTGAAGAGCAAAAAGTGGCCTCGTTGATCACCGGATCCCGGATCCTGGAGAAGCATCTCAATGACATTATTCAGGCCACCAGAGATTATGAACGCACCGGATCAAACGGCTCCGGCGGAACCAACGGGGAAGCGGCCCGGCAAGCTTACGATCCCACCAGGAATCAGGCACTTGCCGATGCTATTTTACGGGCTCAGCGGGTTCAGGTACCGCGCAAATTTATCGAACGGGTGATCCAGCTGGCCGAACTGGGATATACAGGCATCGAATTCCCCACCTATGATTCGGACTGGAATTCCGAGGCGTATTATACCGTGTCCGGACAGAATTCCAACAACTCGGTGCGGGCGCCGCTGGATTTTATGCAGGCCGTGATCAGCGATGAGGAGTGGCCGTTGTACGGTCGGGTTGAAAGGCGAAAAGCGGAGTCGGAAGGGCGGGAACCCCGGCCGATTAAAACCATCAAAGCCCGGGACCTGTGGAATGATATCGCCTATGCGGCCTGGTCCTGTGCGGACCCCGGGATGCAGTATCATACCACCATTAACGACTGGCATACCTGTCCTGAAGAGGGAGAGATCCGGGCCTCCAATCCCTGCTCGGAATATATGTTTCTGGATGACACCGCATGCAATCTTGCCTCGCTGAATCTGTTGAAATATTATGATGAGGAGAAGGGATTCCTCATTGAGGACTTCACACATGCGGCTGAACTCTGGACCATAGTCCTGGAAATCAGCGTTTTGATGGCCCAATTCCCCAGCCGGCGGATCGCGGAGTTATCCTATGAATTTCGCACACTGGGTCTGGGATATGCGAATCTCGGCGCCCTGCTCATGGTGCAGGGGATACCCTATGACTCCAAGAGAGCACGGGCAATCACCGGTGCTGTGACCTCCCTGTTGCACATGACTGCTTACACCACATCGGCCAATATGGCAGCCGAACTGGGGACATTCCCGGGATACGAACGGAACAAGGTGCACATGCTCCGGGTGATTCGGAATCACCGGCGGGCGGCCTACAATGCCACCTCCAATGAATACGAAGACCTGTCGGTCCCTCCCCAGGGAATTGATCCCGACTACTGTCCGGAGGACCTGTTGCTCGCTGCCAGAGATGCCTCGGACAGAGCACTGAAGCAGGGCGAAAAGCATGGGTATCGCAACGCACAGGTGACGGTGATTGCGCCTACCGGAACCATCGGGCTGGTGATGGATTGCGACACCACCGGCATTGAGCCGGATTTCGCCATTGTGAAGTTCAAGAAATTAGCCGGCGGAGGCTATTTCAAGATCATCAACCAGACGATTCCGAGGGCCCTGAAGAAACTGGGGTATAGCCAAAGCCAGATCGATGAGATTATCGGGTACGCTAAAGGCACCGGATCACTGGAAGGCTGTCCCCATATCAACAGGTCGTCTCTACAGGAAAAAGGATTCTCGGAAACCGAACTCACTGCCATAGAGGAGGAGCTGCCGCGGAGCTTTGATCTCCGGTTCGTGTTCAATCAGTGGACCCTTGGAACCGAATTCTGCACAGAGACCCTGGGATGCAGTGCTGCCCAGTTGAATGCTCCCGATTTCAACATGCTCAAGGCGCTCGGGTTCACCGAGGATCAGATTGAAGCAGCCAACGATTATGTGTGCGGCACCATGACTATCGAAGGGTCTCCCCACCTGAAAGAGGAGCACTATGCCGTATTCGACTGCGCCAACAAGAGCGGCCGGAAAAGCACCCGTTCCATCGCGCCGGAAGGCCACATCCGCATCATGGCCGCTGCTCAGCCGTTCATCAGCGGGAGCATCAGTAAGACCATCAATCTGCCCGCATCAGCCACCGTTGAGGACATTAAAGATGCCTATCTGCTCTCCTGGAAACTCGGGTTGAAATCGAATGCGCTGTACCGGGACGGCTCCAAGCTGAGCCAGCCGTTGAACGCCACCAGTGATGAACTGGCGGAATTTCTGGAAGAAGTCGAGGAAGAAGCGCACGGACCGGATGTCTCATCCGTGGCTGAAAAGGTGGTGTACAAGTATGTCGCCAAACGGCGGCGGCTGCCCAATCGCCGGGATGGCTACACCCAGAAAGCCACCATCGGTGGCCAGAACGTGTATCTCCGCACCGGCGAGTACGAGAACAATCAGCTGGGAGAGATTTTTATCGATATGCACAAAGAAGGCGCCGCCTACCGGAGCCTGATGAATTGCTTTGCCATCTCCATATCCCTCGGATTGCAGCATGGGGTGCCGCTGGAAGAGTTCGTCGATGCCTTCGTGTTCACCCGGTTCGAACCCAATGGTATTGTCATCGGCAACGACCGCATCAAGATGTCCACATCAGTCATCGACTACATCTTCCGCGAACTGGCCGTGGAATACCTGGGCCGGACCGATCTGGCCAGTGTGAAGCCGGAGGAATTGATCTCCGAATCCGGCAAGAAGCGAAAACCGGAGGCGAGGGAAGATGACTCCACGGCACAACAGGAGACGGAAGACAGCCAGGAAGAAACCGACCCCTATGGAGACGTTGACCAGGAAGATGTGAATTACAGCGAGCAGCCTGCCGCTCAAACCGAGGCCCTCAAAATTCAGAACGCCAAAATAAAGGGCTATACCGGCGACCAATGCGAAGAATGCGGCAGCATGACCATGGTCCGGAACGGCACCTGCCTGAAATGTGTTACCTGCGGCACGACCACCGGATGCTCCTGAAAGGCATAAGAAACGCAAAGCCTGTCCAGATCTCCGCCCGTCCCGGTTTAGGGAGGCTTGTTCCCGGGGCGCAGGCCGGGGGTTTAGCCGACCTTAACCGGGAAAATGCGTTGCGGGCCGAACCACCACTGGTTGCCCATACACGGGATTTGAGCACCCCAAACGAATTTCGATTCCCGCACACCCCGAACCGTGGCACCCCCCAGTGCCTTTCTGGGGGCGAACGCCGGTCCGTTCAGACACTGGTTGCTGTTGTATCCCCGCCTGCGGTTTAGTATACTATATTCCTGTTCAGCAATTCCGAATGCATGATCTGCCATTGAGCAAGCGCATTGTGGGAGGAGTGTAACTGAGAGGGTCGTATGACTGCTGATTTGGATTCGCCGGACAAGCAGAAGCGAACTAGTACAGCCCGGGGAAGTTCTCTGAGAAAAAGACTTGGACTGTTGTTGGGACCAGTGCTGTTTCTCGGGTTGTTCTTTATGCCGACGCCTGCCGGGTTAACCAGCGATGCGCAGATTGTACTGGCCGGAGGCGCCTGGATCGCTGCCTGGTGGATAACAGAAGCTATTCCCATCGCCGCCACAGCACTATTGCCCATTGTGATATTTCCGGTTTTCGGCGTCATGAGTACCCAGGAAACAACCGCCCCCTACGCCAACCACCTGGTGTTTTTATTCATGGGCGGGTTCCTCATCGCGCTGGCCATGGAAAAGTGGAATCTTCATCGTCGTATCGCCCTGACAGTAATTCAGGCGCTGGGACAGACACCCAAACGGATTATCCTCGGTTTCATGGTTGCCACTGCCCTGCTGTCCATGTGGATATCGAATACGGCTACCGCTATGATGATGACGCCGATCGGGCTGGCGGTGATTAAACAGGTCGGCGATCTCCTGGAGAAGGAGAACATCCAGCAGGCCGTCTCCCGGGGTGAGTTTCAATTCGGAACCGCCCTCATGCTGGGTATTGCCTATTCGGCTTCCATCGGGGGCGTCGCCACTATCATCGGAACACCACCCAACGCGGTGTTCGTGGGTATCATTAAGGAGATGTATGATGTGGAAATCAGCTTCGCCCAGTGGCTGCTGTTTGGCATCCCGCTGTCGGTGATTTTTGTCATGATCATCTGGTATTATCTGACATCCATCGCATTCTCCTTTGAATTCGACAGATTACCGGTCGGGATGGATATCATCTCGAGGGAGTTGAAGAAACTGGGACCTCTTTCCAGAGAAGAATTGAAGGTGCTCATCGTGTTTGGTCTGGTGGCCATTCTCTGGATAGCGCGCGGATTTTTCCTGAAGAACATCTTTCCAATGATGTCTGATGCCACTATTGCTATCTTCGGGGCGGCGCTGCTTTTTGTTATCCCGGTGGATTTCAGGAATGGTGAGTTCGTGTTGGACTGGAAAACGGCTACCAGGATCCCCTGGGGAATTTTGTTGTTATTCGGCGGCGGGATTTCACTGGCTGAAGCGTTTCAGATCTCGGGATTGGCGAAGTGGCTGGCCGGGTTGCTGGCCGGGTTATCCGGTGCACCCATGATTATGATATTGCTTGCAGTGGTCACCCTGGCCATTTTTCTCACTGAGATGACGTCGAACACCGCCACTTCCACCATGCTGATGCCGATTATGGCGTCGCTGGCCCTGGCCGTGGGAATCAATCCGTTTGCAACCATGGTCACGGCAGCCGTGGCCACGTCCTTTGCCTTTATGTTGCCCGTGGCTACTCCACCGAATGCCATCGTGTTCGGCAGCGGCTTCATTTCTATTCCCACCATGGCGCGGACCGGAGTTGTATTGAATCTGCTGGGAATTGTTCTTGTCACACTCGCCGCCATGTACTGGCTGCCGGTCGTCTGGGGGGTGGACCTCTCGGTCATTCCGATCTGGGCACAGTAGGGGATAGGTGTGAATGAAGGTACGGTATCGGGTGGCAGGGGGGAACAAGGACGCTCAGTTAAACGAGAGAAAAGAGTCAAGCTTGCTATATTGCAGGCAAGGAAAAGAGTGCCCGTTCCCAATACCCCGCCCGACAGTAGACAGTAGCCAGTAAGCAGATGCAGGAAGACCGCAGTCCCATTTGATATCTTTTCTCAAATCTGTGGTCATCTGTGGAAATTTGTGGCCATGTCTTGGGGAAGGGGAGGGGTTTTGTCTTCTTGTCTTCTTGAGTTCTTGTCTTCTTGAATTCCTGCGAATTACTCATTAATGTTTATGGAAAAACAAGCCATTGATGCAGCGTGCAAAAGGTTTATAACACCCGATGAAAGATTTCGATTTATCGGCCAGAATGCGGCTGGCTTCCCGGGATGACACTCCGAGAGCGTTCGGGGCCAAAGTCATTTCTGTGATCTTGCATCCTTTTATAGTCGGGCCGGTGGTTTTTATGCATTTCTCATTCGCCGGGACCGAAAACCCTGCCTTTGGATGGTTGGTGTGGTGCATCACCTTCATTGCCACCAATGTGGTCATTGGTAGCTATGTGGGTCTCATGAAGCGCCGCGGGATTACTGAAAGTGTCGACGTGCCCGAACGGCTGCTCAGGCGAAAACCGTTCGCCATCGGAGCTGCCGGATATGCTGCGGCGACCATCCTGCTCTCTCTCATTGATGCGCCAGTCACGGTAGTGGTGTTAATGTCCATTTATGCTGTCAATACCGTTATTGCAACGGTCATCAATCACTGGTGGAAGATCAGCATCCACGGAATGGCAATTGCCGGCGTAATTGTGCCTTTCCTGTATTTGTACGGAGGGTCCTGGTGGTGGCTTCTCGTATTATTTCCCTTCATGATTTACTCCCGCACCAAATTGAAAGCCCACACTCCGGCCCAGGCCATCTCCGGGGTCGTACTGGCGTTTATCCTCACCTGGCTGCAACTGAAATTCTGGATTTAATAATAAAGGAGATCTTGCCATGAAGGATGTTGTTGCGATCATTCTGGGTGGGGGGAGAGGGACACGATTGGATCCCCTGACCCGGTATCGCGCCAAACCCGCGGTCCCCATCGGAGGGAAATATCGGCTGATTGATATCCCCATCAGCAATTGCATCAATAGTAATATCATGTCCATGTTTCTGCTGACCCAGTACAGTTCCGCCTCTCTGCACCGGCATATTTCCCAGACCTACAATTTTGATAAATTCTCCCGGGGATTTGTGGATTTGCTGGCGGCAGAACAGACCATCGAAAGCGAGAAATGGTATCAGGGGACAGCGGATGCCGTCCGGCAGAATCTGGTGCATTTCCATAATTATCCCTATAAGCAATATCTGATTCTTGCGGGTGATCATCTCTATCGGATGGATTATTCCAAGTTCGTTGAAGCGCACCGGGAAATGGGCGCGGATATCAGCATTGCCGTTAAGCCGGTGACCGCCGAGGAAGCGAAGGCGTTCGGCGTACTGAAAGTCGATCCAGACCGGAACATCACCGAGTTTTACGAGAAGCCTCAAACTGAAGAAGAACTCGAACCGATGGCCTCTGAGATTCCGGAAGAATTCCGCGAATCGGAAAACGAAGGGGAAGAGAAACGCTTTCTGGGTTCGATGGGCATCTATGTATTCGAACCGAAAGTGTTGGAGAAAGCCATGGCTGATGATCCTTCCAGAGATGACTTCGGCCACGATATCATCCCGGCGTCAATTCCCAACAATAAGGTGAAAGCCTACTATTTTGATAATTACTGGGCAGACATCGGTACCATCCGGGCCTTTTACGATGCCAACCTGGCTCTGACCAATATTAACCCGCCCTTTGCATTTTCCCAGGGAAGAAATCCCATCTACACCCATCCCAGGTTCCTGCCCGGCACTCGCGTGGAAAAAACGTATATTGAGCGTTCATTCCTGGCCGACGGCAGTTATATCCAGGCGGCGAGCGTTAAAAATTCCATCATCGGACTCCGAAGCCGTATCGGTGCGGACGTAGACATTGAACGAACAATCTTATTGGGAGCAGATTACTATCAAACCAACGAAGAGCGGGTTGATGATGCCAGGAGAGGTCAGATTCCGGTCGGCGTAGGCGACGGAAGCCGCATCTGCAACGCGATTATCGACAAAAACCCCCGGATAGGCAAAAACGTGGTCATCGGCGAAGGCACCTACAAAGATGATAAGGACGGAGACAACTATGCCATCCGGGACGGGATCGTTGTCATACCGAAGAATGCTGTGATCCCGGATGGAACGGAGATTTAGTATGCAGTAAGCAGTTGGCAGTTGGCAATTGGCAATTGGCAATTGGTGGTGCACAATAAATGGGAGAC
>DATFLS010000379.1:0-8345 GCA_035267465.1 bacterium | reverse complement strand
CTTGCAGAGTAGTCCTTTCACAGCGCCTTCTTCATCCAGAACGACTTCTTTAGGGCCCCAGGCCGGATTGAATTGTATTCCCTCTTCTCTGGCCTCTTCGATTTCTTCGGCTGTGGCCGGCAATTCACCCCAATCCTCCAGGGACACCGTTTTGGTGGTCACCTGTTCGCCTGGATATTGCAAATACTGTAATCGTAGGGCTTCCCTGGCGACATCCATCGCAACGTTTCCTCCACCGATTACAATAATTTCCTTACCTACTTTGCTCCCCTCGCCTATCTTATTTTTTTCCAGAAATTCCAGGGCCAACCGGCACTTTTCCGCATTCTTCACCCGGGTAGAACGGCTGACAGTGGTTCCTATCCCGAGATAGACAGCGGCATATTCTCTCAGCAGCTCCTCAAACGTCACATCTCGGCCGACTTTCGTGTTAAACCGGAAGTCGACTCCCAGGGATGCGATATAATTCACATCCTTATCAATGCTTTCCAGTGGCAGCCGATAGATAGGCGGTCCGACTCTCAGCATACCCCCGCCGCCGGGCAGGGCATCAAAAACGACAACCCGGTGGCCCTTTAGTGTGAGGAAATACGCAACCGACAGTCCGCTGGGGCCGGCGCCGAGCACGGCAACCCGCTTCCCGGTCGGCGGCCCCGGGTGCAGTTCCAGTGCCGTCTTATAGTCCTCCACCGTATCGGCGGCATACCGTTTGAGCCATCTGATGGAAAGGGGTTCCCCCCGGATACTTAACGAACACGCCCCCTCACAGTACTTCATGCACACCCTGCCGCAGATAGCGGGGATAGGATTATCTTCAAATATCGTCTGCAGAGATTCGACCGGCTTATCTTCGTAGATGGCATGAATATAATCCGAAATTTTCAGATGAGCCGGACAGGCCTCTTCGCAGAGCCGGCATTCCAGACATCTGGAGGCCTCATGCATTGCCTCTTCTCTGTTGTATCCGATGACCTGCTCTATAAAGGATAATTTCCGCTCCTCCGGATCCACCTGCGGCATGGGGACACGTTGGGGATCAAACAGTGCATAATCCAGATCAGGCGCAAACCCCTCATAGTCTTTCTTACGATGGGCCAGGCTTGCCTGCAGCACCGAATACTTATCCTCCGGGAGAAAATGCTCCTCGTCGTTCTTTTCATCTCCGGGCAGCAGGGTAAATGAGTCCGTATCGAAATGGATGTGCAGATAATCCCTGGAAAGTCTCAGGGAGCCCGGCGGGCAGATGTCAACACACAGGCCACAGTAACAGCATCGGCCATAATCTATCTGTGGCCGCTCGTTCTTCATGCCTTCCCGGGGTTTGGATTCGAGTTCGGGGATTTCCACCATTGTGATGGCGTCGTTCGGACAGATATCCGCACAGTTGCCACAACCCGTGCAGGTCTCCCAGTCATTCAGATGAAAACCGCGATACCGTTCTGCCGGCTCTTTCAATTCGAAAGGATACCTCAGGGTCTTCGGCTTTTTGAACAGATATTTGCCGACTTTCAAAGGACTGAGAACACTCTGTTCTGCCATGGTTCTGATTCTCTCTATTCTTCTAAATTTTTAACTTATTACCTGTCTATCTCCGGGGCCACCACGTATAAACTGATCATGGTATTCCCGACATCAGCAATGCTGGCATTTTTCAGAACGTCTTCCAGAACTATCAACCCGTGCGGATACGAAGGAGTTCGGAAGTGAACCCGATACGGTTTATCCTCGCCATTACTCACCAAATACAGCCCCAGTTCTCCCCGGGAAGACTCACATCTCACATACGTCTCTCCCGCTGGTATCTTCCATTTGAACGGGTTTGGGATTCGATTATAGACTTCGCCTTCCGGCATATTGTCCAACAGTTTGAATATCATATGGACACTTTCTATCATCTCGTCCCGGACCACCCAGATTCGGGAATAGGCATCGCCCTTTTCTCTAATAGGCACTTCCCAGGGCACCCGGTCATACGCGGCGTACGGTGCCACTTTCCGGATATCATATGGCATCCCGGTGGCCCGCAATACCTGCCCGGTGGCTCCCATCTCTTTTGCTCTGTCCTGGGTGATCTTTCCTACATCTTTTGCTCTATCCGCAAAGAGTCGGTTATGAAAAAATGCGGAGTCATACTCCGGTACACAGCCTCCGATGGTATGTAATGTTTCGACGATTTTGTCCTTAAATCCATTGGGAAAATCGCGACGCACTCCGCCCGGCCAGATATAAATATGGTATACCCGCCCGCCGGTCAGCTCTTCGAACAGATCCAGTATCAAATCCCGGTGATACATGGCCCACTGGGCTACCGTATCAAATCCCAGCATGTTCGCATACGCCCAGAGACCGAACAGATGGGAGCCCACCCGGGCCAGTTCAAGGTAGATGCTCCTGATATATTGCGCGCGCTCCGGTACTTCGATGCCCGCCAGGCTTTCCACTGCCATGGCATACACCATTTCCATGGAATCCGGCTCCACCACGTTAATCCTGCAGACCATGGGAAAATTCTGTATCCACTTCCGGTATTCCATCAGTTTTTCAAAGCCCCTGTGCAGGTAACCAGGATTCGCAGTGGCCTTAAGAATCCTGTCCCCTTCGGCCCGCAGGGTAATACTGAAATTCCCCACCATCCCCAGATGCTGGGGACCAAAATATAGATCGAGCTCTCTCATACTTTTTCAGCCTCCTTTTCCACAAAAGGAACCTGATCAAAGACTTCTTTGACGTATCTCCTGGTATCGAAATCCTTTCTGAACGGAGGTATGCTGTACTCCCGGTCTAAAAAGAGCGGCACTAATCTGGGATGATTTTTAAACCGGATCCCATAGAGTTCATGGAGTTCTCTTTCATAGGGTTCAGCGTTTTGAAAGACCGGGATAACCGTCTGAAATTCCGGATTTTCCCTGGAGATCCTGGTTTTGAGAATCACATTTGTTTGCTCTTTATCGGAAAAAGCATGGTCGCTTCCCAGATATGCCGAAAGGATATACACCATCTCCAATTCCTGCGCTTCTATCCAATCGACACAGGAGATGAGCGCCAGATGCTGGTATCCTTTCTCCTTGAGAAACCGTAACAGCGGCAGGACTGTGTCCTTTTTTGCGTTAATAATTACCCGCGTATTTTCGGGAGTAGTTATCCGTACAGCGCCAAAGACAGACTGCAGTTCGTCCCGGAGTATTTTATTCATTTCCATCCCCAATTGGTAATAACGGAGGCCAGTCAAGTGTCCCCAATACCTGTTCCTGGTTTGCCCGGTAATATTTATACCGGTCCCGATATTTCTGATAGCCGTTTGCCATGCCTTTATCAATCAGGGTCCAGAGATGAGTGACGCCGATAAAAATGGCTTCGGGCCGCGGCATGCATCCGGCAATCCAGCCATCCACCGGAATGTATTTGTCCAGGTGTTTGATGGTGTTATAGGAATCCCAGTACATTCCTCCGTTGATCGGACAGGACCCGAATCCCACCGTGAATTTCGGATCCGGCATCTGTTCATAGGTCCGGATAATCGCCTTCAGGGTTTTGACCGATACGTACCCCGTAATCAGGAAGAGATTCGATTGTCGGGGCGATGCCGCAGGCAGTACCCCGAAGCGCTCTGCATCCCATCTGGCGGTGATTGAAGGCGGCACTTCGATAATTCCACACCCCGTGCAAAAATACACGGCATGCAGGGAATACTTATGCGACATCTTGGCCGGAGCTTTTAACCATTTGATCAGCTGATTCCTATCCATCCTTTATCTCCCGGTTAATACCACGATGACCAATCCCACGAATGCGAACAATGTGGGCCATCTCCATAAATATTTTAGCGCCTGCTCGATTCGAAAACGCGGGAAGGCGGCATTGATGAACAGGCTTAATAGAAACACCACCAGCATCTTCAGGACGAACGTCCCCGGATCTCCGGCTCCTCCTAAAAACAAATTGACAAATAGCGCAATCCCGATAAAAAGAACGAATGCATGCTGGATGGTAGCCAGGGCTAAAAATTGGCCACCGAATTCCACCATGGGTCCGGAGGCGATTTCCTGTGGCGCCTGAACAAGTTCAAAGGGCCGGAGTCCCAGTATCGCTGGGAGAATAAGCAGATACGCGATACCGGACAATACCAGTGGCAGAGAGACAACCGACCATCCTGCGTTCTGTTGTTCCTGAACTATCCCAATAAGCGATATGGTGTCATAGCGTGTCATTACCGCCAGCAGAATAAATAAAAGAGGTACCTCGTATCCAACAGCCAGAAGGAGTTTCCGCGAAATTCCAATACTGGTGTTTGGATTGGCTGCCTCCCCACCGCTGAGCGCAATCCCCAACGGCCCGAACAGCATCAGATAGAGGATCACCAGCAAACCGCCGGCACTCTCAAAAGGACAAATTCGGCCAATCGGGAGAAATAAAACCACGACGATAGATCCGGCCAACGAAAGGATAATTCCCAGATTAAATATCGTGCCATGACTGACACTTCTCTGGCTGAATAACCGTATGATATCAATCACCGGCTGCAGAAGCGGCGGACCGTAACGCCAATGAATTCTTGCCATAATTTTTCTCGATATCCCCAGGAAAAGAATGCCAACGACTAAGGCAATCAGCGGGGAGACAAGTATCTCAACGATGCGCATTACCATACGCTCCAATTCAACTGAACAAAGATTAACGTTGCCAGAAACAGGATGATATAGATGACATAATACCCGACATCCCCGGTGTAAATTCTTCGAACTCCATTACAGATCCCCCGAATCCATCCGGCAAATCTCATGTAGAACTCGTCAACAACATCTTTCAAATAAGGAGAAATCATCCGTTCCAGAGGGTTCTAAAAATCCACCGTGTACTGATATCGCTCCTTCGGAATGGCGGCTCCTGCCGCATAGGTATCTTCCTGCGATACTAAAATCACCTTCGGGCCAGCTTTGAAAATAATCCAGACAATCAAACCGACCACCAGCATGGCCGCAAAAATATTCACCGTGTTTAAGACACCGACTTCGGCTGCTGTGCCCCAGATAGTGATCTCAAGGGAGGCGAACCCGAATGACTCTCCAATGGCATTGATAGCATGGAGAGGAATGCCGGGGAGAACGCCGAACAGCAGAATAGCAAAGGAGAGAATTCCCATGGGTACACCCATGCTGAATGGTGCTCGCTTTATGTCTGTATATTGTTCAGGAAGCTGCCCTAAAAATACGTGATGAATCAGCTTGTAACTGTACAGGATGGTACCCCAGGTACCAAACAGCGCAGCAAAGGCCAGGAAGGGAGATCCTTCGAGAATCAGGGTTTTATAGATGAACCATTTGGAGACAAACCCATTGGTCAGAGGCACTCCGATAACACCGCAGGTACCGATGAGCACGGCGATAAATGTGATCGGCATTCGCTTGATAAGCCCTCCCAGGGAGTTCAAATCCCGGACTCCGTTGGTACGATATTCCACCGCACCCACGGCAAGGAAAAGCAGCGCCTTAAAGGTAGCGTGGTTCAGGAAGTGAAAGAGTCCGCCCGCCATACTCAGACTGGTACCAAAAGCGATTCCAAGGATTATATAACCTGCCTGCCCCACTGTTGACCATGCCAGGAGCCGCTTGGCGTCGTTCTGAAGCAGCGCGATAAATGTGGGAATGAGAATGGTGATCGCGGCAAGGATATTCAGAATCGACTGGAAGACGGAGAGCCGGAGGAAAGTTTCCAGTCCGATGACGACATACAGCAGGAGAACGAATCCGTAGGTCCCCATTTTAATTAATATCCCGGAAAGCACGGCACTGAAAGGCGACGGCGCTTCGGAATGGGCAGGCGGCAGCCAGGGATGAAACGGAATAATTGCATTTTTTATTCCAAAAGCGCTGCAGAATAAAATCAAAATAAAGACGATATATCCGGTAGAAGCCACACTCATGTGCACGGCGAGCTCTGAAAAAAGCAAGGTCCCGAAGCTGGCATAAAGTGATAATATCCCTACCAGCATAGCGACAGAGCCCGCGAGGGACATGATGATATATTTCATACCCGCCGCCAGAGCGGCACCCCGATTATAACTTATCAGGAGAAAGGCACTGAATGACATGATTTCCCAGAAGATATAAAAGGAAACGAAATCACCACTCAATACGATTCCCAGCATACCGGCATTCACCAGCAGCATGATGAGGTAGTAAAAGTCGGTGCGTTCTTTGCCCCGGATATACTGTAAGGAGAAAATAAGAGCGAGCGTGCTGATGGTAGTGATGGCAATGGCAAACAGCCAGGAGAGCATATTGAGGCGTATAATCAGTGAGAGTCCGAGAAATCCGGCATAGAATGTTTCTTCCAGAGACTGTCCATAAATCAAAGCAACCAAGGCTGTCAGAACAAGGGAGAGAACAACGGCCAGCCCATCGCGCAGTCCGGAGGAGATCTTCCCACAGAAATAAACGAGGAACGGACTCCCGAAAGCAATTATTAGCAATAATGTTACACTCATCCTAGTACACTCCTGATATATTCGAACCGATCTAGTAATTCCGAAGCAGCTGAGTTAAGAACGGCGGTGACGGTCTGTGGAAAAATTCCGAGCAGGATAATTGATATGACCAGTATCCCTATCGGTATTAAAGCGATTGCCGAAGTATCCTCCCTTTTGATGGAGGTGTCTTTTTCTTTGAAATAGAGCGTCTGAATGATCCGGAAGAAATAGGCGCCTTCAATCACTGTCCCCGCCAGGACAAAGCCAATCAGCACAATAAAAAGGAGTTCCTCCTTATAGAGCGCGGCGCGGACGATCAGGAATTTGCTCGGAAATCCAACAAACGGCGGGACTCCCACCAATGAGAAAGCGCCTATCGTAAATGCAATTGAGGTGAGAGGCATTCGTTTTCCCATCCCCTCCAGCGCAGTGATCTCCATGGAACCACTCCGGTAAATCATGTATCCCACCGATAAAAAGAGCACCGCTTTGCTCAAGGCATGGCTGATGATCTGGAAGAGTCCACCCACAATACCATACGAGGTTGCAAATCCCAGGGCAAACACAATGAGTCCGATCTGACCGATACTGGAGAAAGCGAGGAGTCTTTTAATGTTATTCTGGCTGAAAGCGCACATTTCTCCAATGAGCAGAGTAAGCAATCCCAGAAGAGTGATGAAAAGAAAAATATTCGCAGCGCCAAAGATGGTGAAGACAACCCTGGCGATAGCATATATTCCTACTTTGATGGCGATTCCCGATAAAATAGCACTGATGGATGAGGGAGCGGATGAATGCGCATCCGGCAGCCAGGCGTTCAACGGAAAGATAGCCGCCTCTACCCCAAATCCAGTAATTAACAATACCATGGGAACAAACACCGACACGGCACTGGCGGACTCAATATTCCTGGCGATATCGGCCATACTCAGCGTACCGAACTGGCCATACAGCAGAGCGATGCCTATTAATATCAGCGAGGAACTAATCGCGCCCTGGATCAGATATTTGACTGCCGCTTCAATCCCTGACTTGTCACCCAGATATGCCACGAGTGCATAGGAGGAAATACAGAGGATTTCAAAGAAGACAAAGAGGTTGAATATATCACCGGTAAGCACCACCCCGGTAGCGCCGGTCAGCAGCAGCAGATAGAGTATGTGATACTTTTCCGTGGCCCCTTCCTTGATATAATCCAATCCGTACACGGCCACTAACAACCCCAGCAAAGCAATGAGGGCTGAAAATATCACACCCACCGGTCCGGCCACCAGATTAATGCAGAACGGGGATGGAAACCCTCCGATAGAGATAATGACCGGCTGCTCCATCACTCTGGGAATAAGTATCAAAGAAAGTATCAGATTAAAACCCAGGGCGGCGACCGGGATATACCGCTGTATCTTTTGTGATAGGAGCCCAAATAGGGGAATAGCAAAAGCGAGACCTAACGGAACGGCAATGAGAAGAATCGGGTTTACCATCTCTGTTCTCGTATTTTTTGAAGATTAAGGGTACCAAAATGTTGATACAGCCGAATGGCTAATGAGAGCGCAAGGGCTAATACCGCTACCCCAATAACGATAGCCGTCAATACCAGTGCCTGCGGTACGGGATCGACCATCCGGGAAGGGCCCAGGCCGGGTCGCGAGAAAATGGGCGCAGTCCCCTGTACAATATATCCCACTGAAATGAGAAAGAGATTCACCCCGGTATCCAGAATTGCGAGGCCGATAATTACCTTGATCAGGTTGTGTTTGACCAGAATAATGTAGAGCCCAATAAATATGAGACCGAACGCCCCGATATAATAGATGTAGTGCTGTAAGAAATTCACCCGCTTTCCTCCATCAAATTATCAATGACTCCAGCCAATTCT
>DATFLS010000378.1:0-4916 GCA_035267465.1 bacterium | reverse complement strand
GATCGGATTACCATTCCGGATCTCGGTGCATTACAGCCAGACCAGCCGGTGACCATCCAGGTGCGGCATAATGACGGATCAACTGAACAGTTCGAAGCAACACACACCCTGAGCAGCAAACAGATAGAGTGGTTCTACGCTGGATCTGCTCTGAACTATATCAGAGAAAATGCCTGATGCGGTTGCAAGGTGAGTCGCATATGGGACGGTGATTCTAATCCGTCCCATGTGTGTCTAGAAATTGCTATCGCTGTTCCGCTGCCCACACGGTATTATGCAGCAGCATAGTGATTGTCATTGGCCCTACTCCGCCGGGTACGGGCGTGATATAATCTGCCACATTTTGCGCCGTCTCAAAATCCACGTCCCCTACCAGCTTGTACCCCTTTTCCGATGAAGGATCATCCACCCGGTTCACTCCGACGTCGACAACGACGGCATGTGGTTTTATCATATCTGCCTTAATTGCCTTCGCTGCACCGGCTGCGACCACAAGAAGATCCGCACGTCTGGTATGTTGTGCCAGATCTTTCGTGCGCGTATGACAAATGGTTACAGTCGCATTCCCTGTCCCGGGTTTCTTCTGGTACAGGAGATTGGTGATAGGCTTTCCCACAAGATTGCTGCGACCGATCACCACCGCGTTTTTGCCCTCGGTATCAATGTCATAATGTTCCAGGAGTTTCAAAATCCCGTGCGGGGTACAGGGCAAAAACCCGGTTTCTTCTAGGACTAACTTACCCACATTGACAGGATGAAGTCCGTCCACGTCTTTTCGAGGATCGATAGCCTGTATAACAGTGCTGGGATTCATGTGATCGGGCAGGGGCATCTGAACCAGGATTCCGTGAAATCGATCATCATTGTTTAAATCTTCGATGAGGTGCACTAACTCATCCTGGCTGGTCTCAGCAGAAAGGGTAATTGTTTCCTCCGTGATCCCTAATTTTTCGCATGCCTTCCCCTTCATGCGCACATAGACCTGGGAAGGGGGATCTTCACCTGCCATGACTACAGCCAGCCCCGGGATCACCCCATTCGACTTGAGTGCTTCAACCCGATTGCTTATACCTTTACGCAGTTCATCCGCAACGTGCTTGCCATCGATAATTTTTGCCTGCGCCATCCTTCTCCTTTCCGGCTCTTGAACTTATTTCGCGTAACTCACGGATCTGTATTCTCGAATAATCATCACTTTCACCTGACCGGGATAGTTCATTTCTTCCTGAATTTTATTAGCGATATCATCAGCCAGAATATCCGCCTGGCCATCCGTGACCGAATCCGGCTCCACGATTACGCGAACCTCTCGTCCGGCCTGGATTGCATACGAGTTCGACACCCCGCTGAAATTCTCAGCGATTTCTTCCAGTTTTTCCAGCCGTTTGATGTAACTTTCAAGGGTATCACCCCGGGCACCGCGACGGGATCCGGAAATAGTATCTGCCGCCTGGACGAGTGAGGAAATCGGATGGGTCATTTCCACTTCTTCATGATGGGACTCAATGGCATTCACTACAATCGAATCTTCATTGTATTTGCGCCCGATCTCTCCTCCGATCAAGGCATGGGTGCCGCTGGTATCCCGGTCCACAGCCTTCCCAATGTCATGGAGAAATCCGGCTCGTTTCGCAATTTCCCCGTCAAATTCTAATTCCGAAGCCATCAATCCCGTGAGCCACCCCACCTCAATCGAATGTTTCAGGATATTTTGTCCATAGCTCGTGCGATACTTCAATTTTCCAACCAGACGCATCATTTCAGAGGACAGTGGCGATATGCCAAGCTCGTTAACCGCTTCTTCTGCAGCCTCCATGATGGAGTCTTCAACTTGTTCAGAGGCTTTTTCATACATTTCTTCGATCCGCGACGGATGAATCCGGCCGTCTGCAATGAGCGCCTCCAGCGCAATTCTGGATTTTTCTCTGCGCACCGGGTCAAAACTACTGAGCACAACGGCTTCCGGAGTGTCATCAACGATCAACTCCACTCCGGTGAGGGCTTCGAAGTGCCGAATATTCCGACCTTCACGACCGATTATTCGCCCTTTCATATTATCATTGGGAAGGTTCACCACAGAAACTGTAGTCTCTGCAGTATGATCGGCTGCTGAACGCTGGATCGCCGAGACGATCACCTTCTGTGCCTCCCTGCGACCCTCTCGTACGGCATCATCCTGGATGCGCTTTATTTCCCGGCTGGCAGATTCACGGGCTTCGTCTAACAGGTTCTCCATCAGCAGGTTCTTCGCTTCTTCACCGGTCATCCCGGCAATCGCCTCCAGACGTTTGTTTTGCTCGTCAATGATTTCATTCAGCTGTTGATCCTTCTTATTGACCCGCTGAATACGTTCATCCAGGCTTTTATCAAGTCTCTTCAGTTCGCCTTCCCGCTTCTCAATAAGGTCGGCCTTTCGCTCAATCGATAACTCTCGCTGGTTCAGGCGCTTATCCACCCTTCCCAACTCCTCTTCTTTTTTCTTGTACTGTTGCTCCGCCTCTTCCTTCAGTTTTTGTATTTCTTCTTTCGTTTCTAACATCCGTTCTTTTGTGATTGTATCCGCTTCCCGGACTGCATCCTGTATAATTCTGTCTGCTTCTTCAGATGCCTTCTTCAAACGAGATTTCTGAATGAGCAAACCGACAGCAAACCCGGTTAGCAAACCCAATAAGGCCGTGGCAATCCAAATTGGTATATTCATTTTTAGGCTCCTTTCATAGTCATAGTCAAAGTGTGATGGAACTGCGTCGGATCCCCAATTGACAATAAAAAAATCCCTGCGAGAAATTCAGTGACACCGGAATATGTCCTTCCAGAGCCTGAAATGAATTTCCCGCAGGGATTGCGGGTTCACCGAATTGTGTTCAATTATTCTAGGGCAATGCCCCTAGAACTATCAATCAATAGGTTCGATCGAATGTTTATGCAATGCTTCGTCGATAACGTTCGTCAGTTCCGTTGTTTTCAGATCATACGTCTGCTTTAATTCGTCCGCTTCCTCACGGAGTTCAAACAACTCATCTGCGATATTCATTGCTGCTAATACGGCGATTCGCAGTGTCGGCTGACTTTGCGGTAAGTTCTCGGAGATTTCCCGCATATGCCGGTCGACGTATTTTGCAATACTGCGGAGATACGCTTCTTCGGCTTTACTCTTCACAGAATATTCTTCACCGAAGATGGTGAGACGAATTAAATTATTCTCGTTACTCATTCAATATTCCAGAGTCAGTCTGACACTTCATTCATTCCAGGACATCAGGTGGACGATACGACGCGACGTTATATGTCTTCCAGGATGTCTAGCATTGTTTGAACTTTAGTTCGAATAATTTCACGACTTACAGAGTCCATATTTTCATCCTTTTTCTTCTTACGTATTGCATTTAACTCAGTTCGTAGTTGTTGGTTTTGCTGCGATACCTGTGCCAGGGTTTTCACCAGCTGATGCACCTTCTGTTCCAGAGAATTTATTTTGAGATAGGTATTCAACAACTCCTCACTCTTCTCTGAGATGGGCATGATGTTGTTTCGCAGCACGGTCCAGCATATGCCGAACCACAGAATCGACATCTTTTTCAGTTAGCGTCTTCTCTTTGGAGATGAACCGTAAAGAATAAGTGAGTGATTTCTTGTCCGCAGGAATGGGATCGCCTTCATACAGGTCATACAGGGTGAGATCCGCCAGTAATTTCCCGCCTGCTTTTTGCAAGGCGGTTCCCAGCTTCGCTGCTTCCAACTCCTTGGATACGATAAAACTGAGATCCCTTTCTACAGCCGGGTAATCTGACGGTTTTTCGTAGTCGAGCTTCTCAGGAACCCCCAGCTGTATCACGTCTATATCCGACTCGAGTCCGAATACGATCTCATCCATAGCAAACTGCTGCAAGAAAGTCTGATGAATCTGACCACCGATTCCGGCCAGTTTCCCCTCGATTGAGAGTGCAAATCCCGGCTGAAATAATTTCGAATCTAACCTTTCGAAAGAATACTCACTTACTCCGATCAAATTTAACATCGATTCAATATATCCCTTGAACTCATAGAAATCAATTCGTTTCTGTACTTCGCTCCAGGTGCGTGGGGCAGTGTGTCCGGCGGCAACGACCGCCAGATGGTTATATTCATCAGCCTGCGTATCCGCATTCGGATTGGCGTCAAAGACGCGACCGAATTCAAACAACCGGATATCTGTCTCCCGGCGGTTGTAATTTTTTATCACCCCTTCCACCAGTAGCGGAATCAGGCTGGTGCGTAAATACGCCATTTCTTCGCTTAATGGATTTCTGACTTCCACCGGCGTTTTACGGGTCACTTCGGGGAAGCAGTATTCCTCCTTTAGCAGACTATTTGAAACTGTCTGGTTAAAACCGAATCCTTTCCAGAGATTCGCCACCCGTTCGGAAAGATGATCTTCGCCCGATTCTATCTCCTGGGTATGATACTGGAAAAGACCCGGAGACGGCACTTGTTCCATGCCATGGAATCGCAGTACTTCCTCTATCAGATCAATTTCGCGTTCCAAATCAGGTCGAAACGGCGGCACGGAAACCCGGAGCGTGCCTTGATTCTTCTCTACAATTTCGCATTCCAGCGCGCTTAAAATATCAGCGATCTCTTCCGGAGAAATATCCACGCCAGTCAGTTGACTTGTTCTATCAGCCCGGAGATCGATTTCCTTCCGGGTGACAGGGTTCGGATATTCGTCAAGAATGCCTTCTGCCACTTCCCCACTTGCAATTTCCCGTATGAGCGAGGTGATACGATTTAATGCGTAAATCACTCCCTCCGGATCGGTGCCGCGTTCAAACCGTTTACTTGCTTCGGTAGACAGGCCGAGTACTTTCGATCCCCGCCGGATAGTTCTGGGATTGAAATACGCACTTTCGAGTAAAATATCGTGCGTATCTTCAGTA
>DATFLS010000377.1:0-6557 GCA_035267465.1 bacterium | reverse complement strand
CTTAGTTGTGATTTCTGATTCGCTGGTATGAGCGCACAAATATTCATTGGTACGTCCGGCTGGAGCTTTCAGGACTGGAAAGGTGTGTTCTACCCTGAGAAGATCTCCAGCGACGAGATGATTACGTTTTATGTACAACATTTCCGATGCGCTGAACTCAATACCACCTATTATCAGATTCCCCCGTATTCCATGTTCGAAAACCTTGTTGAGAATACGCCGGATGCCTTTGAAATTACCGTGAAACTGAATCGTCAGACCACCCATAGCGGGGAGAACCCGATGCAGGCCGCACGGGATTTGAATAACGCAGTGACACCCTTGAAGGAGGCTCAAAAATTTGCCGGGTTTCTCGGTCAGTTTCCATCCTCATTTAAAAATAACGAATCCAACCGGGGATTCCTCCACGCACTCCGTACCGAGGTACCGGACGTTCCGATTTTTGTGGAGTTCCGACACACGTCCTGGCTGGAAAAGCCGCTCTATAAATTTTTGCACCAGAACCGGCTGGGGTATGTATGTGTGGACGAACCCCCGCTGAAGGGACTGCTCCCTCCGCAGACTATCACAACCACCGATACCGGATATGTTCGTTTCCATGGAAGGAACACCGGAACCTGGTGGAATGCTGAGAAAGGAGACCGCTACGATTACTCGTACACGACCGAGGAATTGCAGGAATGGGTGGAGCGCCTGGAACAGATGCGTACCCGGGTTTCAAAACTCTATATCTTTTTCAATAACTGCCATCATGGACAGGCGCCGCTCAATGCCCGACAAATGCAGGCATTCTTTTCATAATGATACTTATCCCGGAATAAGAGAGTAACACGGGCCGTCCGCTTAATTCACGCTCTGAGTTACTGCAGGTCCGCTTCTGATTCCCCTTCCATCTGGCGCCGTTCGTTCGCGCAGCATAAGATCATGAAATCCCGGTAATTTTGAAGCGGATTGAACTCGGCGTGTACCCGCCTGTTGCACTCGTCTGCCTGTTCTTGACCCCGGAGACAGGGTGTTTCCAGGAACGGACAGCAGACCAGTTCTCCCGACCGGGAAAGATTTGAAGTCATAATGTCCTCTCGGGTAGTGGTTCTGCCACTCTATATTGCAATTGTTATACCAGAGCCGATACTCAATTGTAAGGGCTCAAATGCCCTTAAAACTGGATGCCCGTGGATATCTTCTGTGCATTTAACCCGAATGATCGATGTACACGTCTCTTAGGAATGGGAAGGGTGTGTCGGATTATTTCTAATTTCAGAGTCTGTTTCGAAACCGCTCCGAAGGAGAGCCGTTGGCTCAAAGATCGCAACGGGGTTGAGAATTATGATTCAATGCTCTTTTTTATACTGGAAAACTTATACAATACATAATTGCGTTCAGTTCAAAAGGTACTTGACGGGAATTATAAACTCATTTTGATAAGAATTAAATTTGATCGATGGTTCATTTAACTAATAATCATATGTTGTTATGACTATTACCTCTGCTCAGGAAAAGGAGCATACGCTAATGCTGCTGTCGCCCTCTTCCTCGTTCTCCCCCTTACTAAGGGGGAACCAGAGGGAGTTATTCTGTCAGAGCAACTCCAATAACCCCTCTCCTCATTAAAAACTGAGTAAGCTTACCAGTCATATATATTTTAATTGTGTTCTATTCATTCGTGTTAATGAGCGTCCGTTCGTGAATTCTAAAGTGTTTTTATTTATTTTTGCCAGGTAAACAGAGCAACGGATAGTGAGATTTCTACTCTTTGGAGGCTTTTCCGCAGAGCGTGAATGGCAGATCATGATTTGTCTTTTGCTTATTTCGTAGTAATCCGGTGTTTCGGTGTGCATCTGTCCCAAAGAGATTCCTCTGGGACGTGCAACTGTCATGTATTATCCAGGCTCACAATGACAACCGTTCTTCGATTTTATTCAGTAACTCACGTATGCCTGGAATTGTTCTGCTTGTACCAATCCAGAATATATTGGATGGCTTCGTCCTCGTCGTCGCTGATGTAAAAAAGCTCCATATCCGACTTGCTGATTTTTCCCTCCCGCACCATCCGGGCCTGCATCCACCTGATTAAACCGGCCCAGTAATCCGAATCCATGAGCACCACCGGTATCGGTTCGATCTTTCTGGTCTGGATCAGGGTGATGACTTCGGAAAATTCATCCAGGGTACCGAAGCCACCAGGAACCAGGACGAAGGCTGTGGCATATTTCACAAACATCACCTTCCGTACAAAAAAGTACCGAAAATCCAGCCCCACCTCGATATACTCGTTCGGTTTCTGTTCGTGGGGTAATTCAATATTCAAACCGATGGACAGTCCATTTGCTTCTCTGGCCCCTTTGTTAGCGGCTTCCATGGAACCGGGACCTCCCCCGGTGATTATCGCAAATCCATTATTGGCCAGTTTTGTTGCCATCCGTTCGGTCATATGGTAATCGGGATGATCATGCGGCGTCCGGGCGGATCCCCAGAAAACCACCGCCTTCCCAATTTGTGACAGCGTGTCAAATCCGTCCACAAACTCCGCCATAATCCTGAAAATCCGCCAGGGATCTTCGTAGAGTGATTCCAGATGCTTCGGTAAGCGAATGTCTTTCTGATTCAACGGTCTATCCTTTCAACTTTCTGATCCTGATTCATCCATGAAATAGAGCACACAGCTATTAAAGACAGTAGGCAGTTAGCAATTGGCAAGAGGCAAACCCCGAAGAATATGAAATTGTGTTTCTGTGGCTGACTGGTACTCTATTCTCATTCCTCTTTCCTCGTAACTCTTTTCCCGCTCTCCTGGCCGCGTGTATTCTCGGTTAAATTGGTTCCATCTCCAGGGCGTTCAACTCGATTCTGCCCAGGTTCTGTTCTCCATGTTTTCCTTCTACCCAATTTCTGTCGATAAGTTCTTGCAGTGTCATCTCTGCATTCAGGTAGTTTCGGGTGTCCTGCGTTTCCAACAGGCACATCAGTTGATTCACTGTCGAGGCCTTCCAGTGGAAAATCAGCATACTGCCTGCGATACCCGGAGAAAAAACTCTATCCCAGTCACTGCTGAGTGCCACCAGCGCCGGATGAATGTAACGGGTTCCCACCTGCTGGGCCTGCTGTAAAAACGACTGCCGGGTATCCAGCCGATCGGTGACGGTGAACTCCAGGCGAATATAAAAACCCGATTTATGCACGCTTTCTTTATCAATGCGTATCACCTGTAAACCGTAAGACATAAATCTGAGCGAGTGATCCGAATACCGGGCAGCGATTTCTCGCTGTATCTCCTGAAAGGCCGGATAGAGCAAGTGGGCGACGTCCCGGGTCATGGGTGATTCATACTGGTCCAACGGTTTAATAATCGGTCGCCCGTCGAATCCCGGGGGCCCTGATGTACCGCATCCTGTCAGGAACAACAGGCTGCCTAGAATGATGACTGCGGTACTGTTGCCGTTTCGATTCATGTGTCCGACCTTCGGTGTCTGTTACCGATCGCGAATGGCGCCGGCCCCCCATTCCTTTGAAATAGGGGCTTTTCAGGCATCTTCTCACTTGCAGGGTCTGCCGTTCCCGGAATGATATTCCGTCAATCACCACACCCAATTCGCCCTCATGCTCGATACAGGTGTAATATTAGAGGTAAATACGTCCCGATTCAAGCAATACCACGCAGAAACAAAGAAGCGCAAGCGCTGCTGAGTGATGACGGGAAGTGCAATCCCCGGTAATCAGAATTTTATATTGTATTGGTTCGGAGTTCCCTATAATTTGCATGCGCTATGGAGTCACAAATATATTTCCATGGATGACAAAGACTCGGCGCGGAGAGTGATCTGCTGCCGGAACATACATTAATGGAAATACCGCCACAGGAAAGACGTCCGCAGATATGAGATATTCCACCTTGCTGCTATTGCTCCTCGGATTTTCGGCCATTTTGTTGGCGAAAGACTATCAAATTCAACAGGTGGATATTCAGGCGGACATCCGCCCTGACGGGACTATCCAGTTCACCGAAGAACGCACTTATACGTTCCGGGGGGAATATTACTGGGCGAATTATACCCTTGGTCGTGATGAGTTCGATGGCATTTCGCAGATCACAGTCCGGGAAGGCGGGCGGGAATATACACGCTCCGAGACCCGGCAGCCGTACACCTATGAAACCACTGCCAATGCATCGGAACTGAATATCAAATGGTATTTTCAGGCGGCGGATGAATCCAGGACGTTTACGCTCAGTTATCGAATCCGTGGGGCGCTGACATCAGGACTCCGGTGGACTGAATTCTTCTGGACGTTCATCAGTGATCGCTGGAAGGAGGAGACGGAAAACGCCGGGATCCGGATCACTCTGCCTGATTCTGTTGATCCGGACTCAATCTATCTCTGGCTGCGATCACCGGATATTCAGGCCCGGGTGGACAAGACACCCAATCGGGTGAGCATCCACGGACTGCATATACCGGAGGACGTTTCTCTGCGGGTGAGACTCCTCTTCCCCCACAAGATATTACCAAATGTGGATGTGATTCACTCGGCGTTCACTCCGGACGTTGTGCAGCGGAGTGAGAGCGCCTACCGCCGCCAGCTGCGTCAGCAGGAGCAGCTGTCACGCCGGCGGGAATCGCTGGGATTGCCGCTATCAATAGCAATTGCCCTGATCGGCATCCTCGTCTGGAGCGGAATATATTATGGGTACGGACGACGGAACCGCTCGGACGATCCGGTCCCGGAGATACTTTACGCCCCGCCTTCCGGCGACCGACCGGCTCTGGTGGGATGGCTGCTGAAGCCGGGAGCGGTAACCGGCAGGCACTTCCTGGCGACATTGCTGGATCTGGCGAGAAGGGGGTACCTGGTCCTCCGGGGTGAGCAAACAGCGCAGTCTGCTGCACGAACCCAACCATGGCGATTCGCTATTCGATTAAATCCTGGTGTCCGCAGTGATACTCAAGATAAGTGCACAGAATGGGAACGGGCCCTGTTAGTCTGTGTACGGGAACGGCAGTCGGATGGGGAGGTGTATTTAGACGAACTCACCGACCAACGCACCTCTATCAGACGGTGGTTTCCGGGATGGGCGCGCCTGGTGGAGGCTGACGCCCGCTCACGGAATTTTCTGGAGGAAAAGAGTACAACTGCGGCCCGTGTCAACGGGGTGATCCAGGGGCTGCTGATCGTGATATGTATCGGGATATTGGTGTGGACGAATTCCCTCTGGATTCTCTGCCCGATGTTGTCGGGGACAATACTGCTCGGTGCTTCCCGGATCATCAGACATCGAACCGGGGAGGCGGAAGTGTTGTATAAGCAATGGAACGCATTGAAGCGGGCAATTATCCGTGGAGACAGCGAAACATTTCCGCGCAGTGCTATGGATGAATTGCTCGTTCACTCGCTGACACTGGATGTATCGATGAAACATATCTCGGTCTGGCTCCGGAAATTAGATCTCAAGCCGGCACATATACCCTGGCTGTTCGTGCATTCCCATTCAGAATGGGCGCCGGTGGAAATGGCTGATGTATTGGAAGCCCTGCTCTCAACCGGATTACAAACGGTTTCTCCTTCACCGTCAGGTGCGGCTGTACAAACGGAGCACAATGCATAATTAAGGTATTGGGGAAGTATTTGCTTTATGGTTGAGTCTCTCAAAGACCTTTCGACTGTCTCCTGGAATTTCCATGATCTCATGTTATACCGGGTCCATGAGATTCTGATCGTGTCCTCCCCTTACGACGCGTTTATTCTCGAGGAAGACGGCCGGCTGGCGGAACAAATTCTTCACGAATATCTGGGGATGGACCTCCGGTATGCTCCCCGGGTCTGGCGCGCAGCGACAGCAGCCGATGCACAGTCCCGCCTGGACCAGCGCAAGGTTGATCTGCTTATTACCATGCTCAGAGTCTCGGATATGGATCCGATGTCCTTCGGCAGACGGATCAAAGAGGAGTATCCGGAGATGCCGGTGATTCTGCTGGCCTATGACACTGCCCAGATGCAGTATCTGCCGGATCCGTTCCCGGAGCATACCATCGACCAGCTGTTTATCTGGACCGGGAATTCCAACGTGCTGACAGCGATCATCAAATCCATCGAGGATCGCCGGAACGTGGACCGGGATATCCGCAAGGCCGATGTGCGGGCGGTTCTGGTTATCGAGGATGATCCCTACTATTATTCGGTTATCCTCCCGCTTATTTACTCGGAGGTCTATTATCACACCCGGAATCTGCTGGACAAAAGTCTGAACGATACCCACCGCCTGCTCCGGATGCGGGGACGCCCGAAAGTTTTGCTGGCGACCAATTACGAGGAGGCGGAAGAATACCTGAATCTCTATCGCGAGAATATCCTGGGAGTGATCTCGGATACCCGGTTTCCCATAAATGGAGAAGTGGAAGAAGAAGCCGGATTCAAATTTGCCCGGTGGGTGCACAGCATCGAACCGCAGATGCCCATCATGCTGCAGTCGACCAACGAGGAAAATCTCCGGAAGTCCCAGGCCATCGGCGCCCACTTTTTATATAAAAAATCCCGAACCCTGCTGAGCGACATCCGGGAGTTCA
>DATFLS010000376.1:0-12443 GCA_035267465.1 bacterium | reverse complement strand
TATTTCCGTACTGGGGAATGCCGGGCATCTTCACACCGGAAAATTCCTTGCTGTCACCATCTCTGTATTCGATGACCTGATTTTCAATATTTAATCCCGACACCTCGGAGAATCCGATTTTATTGCCCCCCCACTCTACCTGAAAATGGAACGCTGCTACTGGGTAATCTGCCATGGTTTTGTCCCTTTATTTTCTTACACCTACATTAATGATTATTCTTCCAAGATCACCTCAGGCCTGCTGCATTTTATGCGAGAACTTGAGGATGATGAATTCGGCCGGCCGAACCGCAGCCATTCCGATTTCAACATTCATCCGGCCTTCCAGGATGTCCACCTGGGTCATCGTGGATCCCAGTCCGACCTTCACGAAGAATGCCGCCTCCGGAGTTGGACCGGCTAAGGCACCATCCCGCCACAATCGCACCAGATAATTTTCGATCATGGATTTCACCTTCAACCAGGTGTTCGCGTCATTGGGCTCGAACACCGCCCAGCTGGTGGATTTTTTCACCGATTCTTCCACCATATTGAATAACCGTCGCACCGATATGTATCTCCACTCATTGTCGTTGCCGGCAAGGGTGCGAGCCCCCCACGCAAGAATGCCACGCCCGGTAAACGGACGGATAGCATTAATCGACTTACCCGCCGTTGGATCCACATTCAAATCCGCCTGCTCTGTGTTATCAATAGTTTCCGTCACTCCGACCACCGAGTTGAGACTCGCATTCGCCGGAGCTTTCCAGACGCCGCGATTATTATCGATCCTGGCGTAGACTCCCACCATCGCTCCGCTGGGCGGAAGGGTGGTCACGGCCGTCCGCAATTTAATTACGATGTTCTTGTAGATGGGATGGGTACTGTACAGATCACTCTCCGCCTGCAATTCCTTGGCTTCGGCATCATTCAGGATCTGGGTCACCACCGAGTTCACCTGATTGAAAATATCGGTGATCGCCGGTTCGGCATTCGCCATTTTCGCATCTTTGGTATCACCCGAGAAGGTCTTCGGGCTGATCTGACCATTCGCCGTAGAAGTTGAGTCAAAGATATCATTCCAGTTGCTCGAGCTCATGGTATACGCCGTGTACAAATCGTAGCTGGCCGTCCCGATATCCGAATCGTCATTAGCGCCTTTATCCCACGCGATCAACTCAGCCAGTGTATCGCGCAGGGTGCTGTCGATTAAGCCATCGATAAATGACTGCAGATCACTGTGCGTGACTTTGGAGGTCCAGTCATCAACCATTTTTGCAATATCATAGATATAATTGAAGAGCGCTTTAAATCGCTGCGTTGCAGTCGAGGAATCCCGATTTTTGAATGTGGTGACCAGTGATTCATAGTGGCGTTTAATGGTGGATTCCGGAGCACTGTTGGTTTCGAGATCTCCCGAGAGCACATTTTTCCTATCATCTATGATGTTTTGCAGATCAGTTATCAGGGTTTGTACTGTTGCGTCATCGGTCAGGTCACTAAGAGTGACTGTCTTCCCATATTTCCGGATATTCCCCCGCACATCCCGGTAATGTATCTCTTTACTCAGACTGCTTTTAAGCCAGGGAGTATACGCAGCGCCGAACTCCAGGTTACTCATGCCGATCCGATTCCGAAATTCCTTATACCCTTCTTCCCAGCCGAAGGTGGCATCACTCTGCTTCGATTCCAGCAGGTCGAATACGGAAAACCGGTCCATCAAATCCCCGCACTGGGTGAGGGCATCGACCTGGACATTATATAATTGCTCGCCCAGCAAGACTGCATCGGGAAAGACTATCAGTGTTGGTTCGTCTTTTTTCCGCAACGCCTTCAATCCATCTTTGAAATGTTGCTGACTGGGGGCGACATCATACCCCTGACCCTTTACTCCAATGGGAACGATGTAACATTCCCCGCCGCCATTCTGGAAGAAGATCCGGAGACTGTCATACATATAAAACCCGGAGGCTACCGATGTTTTGAGCACAGCGTTATTTTCATCCAGATCCACGCTGTTCACCTGGAGTGGCGGAGCACCTCCGAAGTACTGTCTGTACTCCAGTAACGACGTAATCCTGGTCGGCTCATATAACAGATCATCCGGTTCCATTTCCTGTGCCTTTGCCGTATAGCCGACAAACGCCGGAATGGCTGTGGCTACCTGGGCAACGGATGGGGGAAACACGGAGATTTCCTCCACATGCACACCCGGGGTCTTCGATTGTATCTGTGCCATGGATAGTTCCTCTCTCTTATGAGTTAAACATACACAAAGATTTCTGAATAGATTTTACCCTCTTCGTTATTAACAACCAGGGTTCTCGGTGAAGCATTCGGCAGGTTTTGAATGGCCCGTATCCCGCTGCCCCGATGATTTCCATTGTGTCCTCTGCTTCTCCCGGGTCCTCCTCTGCCCCAGGGAGGGCCACCCTCGGAATCATCCTCTTCGTCATTCTCCTCCTCACGTTTGGTTAACTCAATCCCAGCGATGGATTTATCGCTGAGCGGAAGTGGAGACTCGGAAATGAAGGGGATCGCGAAATAACCATCCGACAGGGCTCTGGCCTGCTGGGGAACGGGATTCATATGCACCACCGGATCAGAGGGATACCGGATTACCCACTCGGCTGGCCAGTCCTCCGGCCATGCGTCCTGCCAGCCGGCCGGCAAAGAATCAGGATAATCGTCGGGCCAGCTGTCGGGCCAATCATCCGCATTCAGCTCGGTCAATCGATATTTGTGGACAAATAAGTACTTCCAATAGGTGGTGCGTCTTTGAATATTGAGCTGATATTTTCTGGGTGTTATTGCAGCGGGATCCCCGAGGTCCGTGAACTGATACTCTGACGGCACCCGGGCGTGCTGATAGATATCGAGAACGCCAAATGGTTTTTGCCGGAATAACTCATCACTGGCGTAGAACGTTTCGGCGAGCTCTCCATCCAGTCGCAGAGTGAATTTTCCCGGTGATAATCGACGGAGAGCCACCGGATAGCTGCCACTGCCGTCATGCACGGGAACCAGAGCTTCTTCGATCGTGCGGCCGAAGACATCCTGAATTTGCAGTGACACTCTCGACCGGGAGGAGGAGAACCGGTACTGGAACGATTGCGGCCTGAGCGAAAGGATATCCAACCCGGATAGAAATTCGTGCCCGGTCTCAGCTGTGAGAAGCAGAGCATCCTCCTGCCGGTTCTTTGTCAGATTGTCCAGATAATAAATCTGATTGACCTGGTTCGATAACGGGAGATCCGAAAAGTTTAACAAATCCGGTCGCTGCTGATGCAGTATAAACGAATATTTGGTCTGATCCGTGAGGGGAATTTTCGGATCGTTCCCGTTGCGTGCCTGGTACTGCACCAAAAAGCCGTGAGTGTGGCTTCGGAATATCAGCCCGGCGTCGCGGAGATTTTCCGCGCATCGGTACGTAGGAAGGATATGAAAATCCTCACTCTTGCCCGAGGCATGGTATCGATGGGAGATTTCCAGGCTGAATAGTGACTGATATTGCATATGCATTCTCAGGAAATGTTCGTTCCGGTGATATCAATGGCATGCACCGGTTCCTCTTCTGCGGTCTTCTGGGCTTCCTGAATCGGCAGTAATCGTATCCGGTACAGTACGGAGGGAAGATAGTTCGCTCCCAGCGCACCCCAGAGATGGTTCTGCTGCTCGAAATTCAGCGTATAGAGTTCCACAATGAGTTTCTCGATTTCCGGATGTAAGGTTGGGGCGTTTTCATGCGTGAAGACATTCTTACTTTGAAAAAAACGCACCGCTCCGGACAGATACTGCAAACCGGTTTTGTAGTTCGATGCATTCACCGATACCAGTACAAAGAGGTTCAGTTTGATCATCGGATTGATACGAGAGACCCGCCCTTCTGCAGACTGGTTTACCGCCTCCGGTGATTTCATCACCCGTTCTTCCTCGATATTCACCACAGATAACCCTAATGAATTATCCGGAATCAGAAGTGTGCCGTCCTCTTCTACAATGCCGGACAGATGCACCACATCCTCTGTCCTGATATCCAGTTCCGGGAGACGAATCAAAAAATCAGACATCTCATCTTTCAGCAGTTGCAAAACACTATCAATCATAGAAAGGACACTCACGTACGCTAACAGAGTTCACTTCATTAATGCAATGTTCCGATCCCCGACAGGTCATATCAATTCTCCAAGCTGTAGTGAACGTTCCGTTCGAGGAGAATTACCTATTATTGATGACTCGCTTTGTAATAATTTTATTCCAATGATAAGGTACGTCCGTCCACATGGTCGTTCTTCCGGCGTATCCGGCAGCGATCTTTTTCCGTTACTCCCGGAGATATCCGGATGCATTTGATCTGAATCACATGCGAATTCTGCCCTCACCGGGACGAGAAGAGTGACAATTCGGGAGCCTCAGTGAGGAAAACGGAATTCTTTTACAGGAAGGATCCTGAAACAAGGAGAGACAGTGAGAGCAGGAGTAACAGGTCAGGAGCGCACCGTATACAGATGAATGCACAGAAGTTGCGAGCGGGATTGTATCCCTGGGACGTGAGGAACGTCAACACTAGAAGGGATCATGCTGTCATGAATGAATTGGTGAGCTGCACGGATCTTTACGGCAAATACCCGGTGGAGCAGTGATCTCCGATCCCGGCTAATTTGTTCACTCCGGAAAGTCCGGGCACCGAAAAATGTGAAGCTGCCTTATCCGGAGTACTACCGTGAGGTTTGGTCGAGTTCTTCGCGAATGGCGCTGATTTCCTTCTGGATCTGGCAGAGGATATTCACCTGCAGCTGCTGCAGGTTATTAATTCGCTGCAATCGATCCGACATGGAGTCATTGTTCCGGGACTGTGTGACCACCGGGGATTGAACAAAAGAAGGCACCTGGGAGTGATCGGATTTTATTTGTTCATACAGAATCGTTGTTGGTTCCGAGGGTTCGACACCCAGTTCGTCTTGCAGAGCGACACGGCATTCTTCATATTGACGGAGCGCCTGCGTCCGGTCTCCGGCCAGATGATATAATCGCATCAAATGTTGATGGGTACTCTCACGCGCCCGATCGATTTGCAGACTCCATGTCCCGTATTCCAGACCGGTTTCGCACATCCGGCAGGTTTCACAGTATTCCATGAGTTTATCCAGCATCAGGAGATACATATTATTCACGCGTTCCCGTTCTAACAGGCACCACTCCTGATACCAGTTTTCCAGGAGTTCTCCCTCATGCAGCTGGATAGCTTTCTCCACCTGCCTGACCTCCTGATCTTCCAAATTTGACCCCGGAATATCCTTCACGTTCGTATAGGTGCGCTCGAAGATATCCAGGTCCAGCCAAAAATCGGCTGTATTCAATTCGACCCACTGCCTCTCTGTTTTTATCAGGCCAAACTCATTTAATCCATCATACGAAGCGAGTGCATTTTGCAGCTTCCATAGAATTTTACGCAAATAGGCTTTCGATTGGGTCGTCGTACATTGATCCGCCCAGAGGATGCTGGCAAGTTTTTCTCTGGGATGAGGGCGTTCTCTATGGAGTAATAAGTAACACAGCAGTTCCCGGACCTTCCGGCCACCCAATTCCACAACTTGATGCCCTGCATACTGCATTTCGAATTTGCCGAAGAGAGAGATGTTTACCTGTTCCATCGCTGTCAGTCTCACGTATAGAGTTACACATGTACATGCCACACAGGAAATACATCAGTATGTAATTAGTCCATGTTGATTGAATGCATTGCTGCGTGTTCGGCGATTTGCATCATCACGATACCGTTCTGATACTTACCTGGATAGGTACAATTCATCACAGATGCAAATGTGATTTTTGTTGTCCTATAAACGATGTTACATGATGCCGGGAACACATTCAATATCAAATTCTGCAATGTTATCTATATCACAGCTGATGCAATCTTAAGCAAAAAAGGCAGGATAAAATCAGGCACAGGTTCTGGATAGCCGATTCCCTTGGGTCTCGCGAAGGCTTCGGTGTGCAGCCTGTCGCGATGCACGACACCGGAAATCAGGTACTTCCCTCACTCATCAGGGTTTTCGAAAGTTTCGCCCGGAGCATATCCTCCTCCAGGCTGCGGTTGAGAATCCCATGATGAGCGAGTGAAATTCTTCCGGTCTCTTCAGAGACGACGACAATCATGGCATCCGATTCCTCGGACAACCCCAGCGCTGCCAGGTGGCGTGTCCCCAAATTGGGATCGATTTCCAGGCGTTCTGAGAGGGGTAAGATGCACTTCGCCGCTTCGATAGTATCGTTCTGCAGCACGATAGCTCCGTCGTGCAGTGGTGAGCTGGGGTTGAATATCGAAACAATCAGGCTGCTGGTGACTGTTGCTTTTATCGGCACACCCTTTTCAATGATAGATTTCAGGCCGGTATCCTGCTGGAGGACCACCAGGCCGCCCCAACGCTTTTTTGAGAGCTCCACCGCCGCGTCCACAACCTCGTCCACGGTTTTGGTAACCTGCGACGGAATAATTTTCTGGAATAAGCGGTTCTGGCCGATATAAATCAATACCCGGCGGAGCTCCGGTTGGAACAGAATGACAAATGCAATGACCCAGATGGTTTGAATATTTCGGAGCAGCCAGGACATACCGCTGAAATTCAATGCCTGGAAGAGAAACGATGCCAGCATGATCACAACAAGCCCCAGTAGCATTTGGGCTGCCCGGGTACCACGGAAAATATGATACAGTTGATAAAACAGCCAGGCGATGGCCAGGATATCAATGACATCAATGATCGTGACCGTAATAAATCCGATTCGCAACAGTTCCATTACTCCACCACTTGCTCCCGGCCACGTATCGCATCTGCCAGCATCACAGCACGCTTCGTCTCCTTGACGTCATGCACTCTGAGAATATCCACTCCCTGCCATGCCGCAATCACTGCCGCTGCCAGGCTTCCCTCCAAACGGTCATCGACGGGTAAATCCAATGTTTTTCCGATAAACGATTTCCGGGAAGCCCCAAACAGCAGCGGATAACCAAGCTGTTTAAAACACGGTATTCCCCGGAATATTTCATAATTATGTGCTACCGTTTTCCCGAAACCGATACCGGGATCCAGGATGAGCTGCTCATCTCTCACTCCTCTGGAGTGCGCAAACTCCACCCGCTCCTGGAAATATTTACGGATAGCTTCAACAACATCGGTGTACTCCGGATTCTCCTGCATGGTGCGTGGCGTCCCCTGGATGTGCATCAGTACAAGCGGGCAATCCCACTCGGCGGCAATATCGCCGATCTCCGCATCGAATTGCAGTCCGCTGATATCGTTAATCATGCTTGCCCCGAGGTGCAGCATTTTTTCAGCCACCGATGCCTTGGCCGTATCAATCGAAATCGGAATTTCCACCTGGTCGTGCAACGCTTCAACAACCGGAGCCAACCGGCGGATTTCTTCCCGGGCGCTCACCGGTTCGGAACCGGGTCGGGTTGATTCCGCACCAAGGTCCAGGATATCCGCACCATCCTCAGCCAGTTGTATTCCGTGCCGGATGGCATCCTCGGGATCGAAATACTGTCCGGCATCCGAGAAGGAATCGGGCGTAATATTTACAATACCCATGATAAGGGTGCGTTCACCGAGAGGGGAATCAGTATGAAGTTTCATTTTCTATAAAAATAAAAGCCCCAAACACTTGACGGTCTGGGGCTGTGTGTTCGAATGAGTTTATGATGAATCGTTCAAAATTTTTATTCATCATCCGGTTCGTTTATTTGCGCACCCTCTGCGGATTCGGAGGGCTCTTGCCCCTGGCGGGCTGATTCCTCTGCGGTGGTCCCGTCCGAGTCCCCTGTGGCAGCAGATGCCCTGATTGCTCCGGATGATTTTGCGGGCGTCTGATCTTTGGCCTCGGCACTCGCAGTCGGGGAATCTTTGCCGTTTACACTTCCGCCTTGAATCAGAATATCGATATCCTTCTCATTCAGTGTTTCGTGCTCCAGTAGCGCTTCTGCCAGGGCATGGAGCAGCTCCAGATTGTCCGTGAGAATTTCCCTCGCCTTGGTATGCGCATTATCAATTAACAATTTCACCTCTTTATCGATCTCCTGGGCGGTCTTCTCACTGAAATCCCGGTGCTGGGCAATCTCCCGGCCGAGAAAGATTTCTTCCTCCTTGTCACCGAAGGTGAGCGGCCCGAGCTTATCACTCATGCCCCACTGGGTTACCATTTTTCGTGACATATCCGTCGCCCGCATAATATCGTTCCCGGCGCCGGTAGTGATTTCGTTAAAGGTGATTTCTTCCGCCGTCCGGCCACCCAGCATGATGGTCAATTGAGTTTGCAGATATCCACGGGAGTAGTTGTACCGGTCATCCAGCGGTAATTGATGGGTAACTCCCAGCGCCTGTCCACGCGGGATAATGGTAACCTTATGTACCGGATCGGCATTGGGCAGGAATTTCGCCACCAGCGTGTGCCCGGCTTCATGGTAGGCAATGACCCGTTTATCGTCTTCATTGATCACCCGGCTTTTCCGTTCAATGCCCATGGTGACCTTATCTTTGGCCTCTTCAAAATCTTCATGGTAAATTTTATCGGCGCCGCGCCGGGCCGCCAGCAATGCCGCCTCGTTGACAACATTGGCCAGATCTGCACCCACCATACCGGGGGTACTTTTGGCAATGACTTCCAAATCCACATCATCCGCCAGCGGGACCTTTTTGGTGTGCACCTTCAGAATACCGAATCGTCCCCGATAGTCCGGGACATCCACCACGATCTGCCGATCGAAACGTCCCGGACGCAGAAGGGCATTATCCAACACATCCGGTCGGTTCGTAGCAGCAAGCAGAATAACACTATCATCCGTATCGAAACCATCCATCTCCACCAGCAGCTGATTCAGCGTCTGCTCCCGTTCATCATGACCTCCGCCGATTCCGGCGCCCCGATGCCGCCCAACCGCATCGATCTCATCGATGAAGATAATGCAAGGCGCATTTTTCTTTCCCTGCTCGAAAAGATCCCGAACCCGGGAGGCCCCGACGCCCACGAACATTTCGACAAAATCCGCGCCACTCAAATTGAAAAACGGCACGCCGGCTTCACCTGCAACCGCCCGACCTAACAAAGTTTTACCGGTCCCCGGAGGTCCCAACAGCAGTGCTCCCCGCGGGATTTTTCCACCCAATCCCTGAAATTTATCCGGATTTTTCAAATACTCGATGACCTCGGTTAACTCCTGCTTGGCCTCATCGCAACCGGCAACATCGTCAAAGGTCACCTGGGGCTTGTCACTGTCAAACATTTTCGCCCGGCTCTTCCCGAACGAAAAGATCCCACCACTGGCACCCCCACCCTGCATCCGTCGCATGAGATAAAACCAGAAGAAAATCAACAATACCCAGGGAAGCATATTGAGCACGTACCCGAACCAGTCCGACGACTTTTCCTTAAAATTATATTCCACGCCTGCGTTATCCCACTGCTCCAGCATGGTGTCGTCGACATAAGGCAGAACCAACACGAACTTGGTGAACGTCACTTCATTACCATTCACCGTCTTCGTTATCGGGGTTTTTAATGTCCCGTGAAACTCATTTTCTATGATGGTGGCTTCAGCTACTTGTCCATTGCTCAGATAGTTTTTGTATTCCGAAAAGGTGATTTCCTGCTCGGAGCTGCCGTTCATAGAAATCATCTGGGCAATGATAATGACACCGATAAGGATTGCAATCCAGATCAACGAAGTCTTGGAAGCCTTTTTCCACTGAATCCGATCGTCCGGATCCTCATCGTTCTGATTTCCTCCACGGTGGCTGGAATCAGAGTCCCGGCGGGAACGATCCTTCCGTTCCTGTTTGTCGTCTCTCCGGTGCTCCCGGTCTCTATACTTTGTCATAATCTTCCTTCGCTCCCGCTAGTTAGTCTTCTCCTTAACGGAGTAAATGGCCGGGAGTTTCCTAAAGTTTTGATCCAAATCCAACCCATATCCGACTACAAATTCATTAGGAATATTAAAACCTACGTAATCGAGATCAAAGTCTAATTGTGCAACTTCATTCTTGTACAGTAACGTCACTATGGCCACAGAGGACGGACTGCTTCCTTCCATCCGATTTTTGAGAAAATTTACTGTCAATCCCGAATCCACAATATCTTCGATCACGATGACGTCCCGATCGGTAATATTACAGCTTATATCTTTGACCAACCGGACGGTACCGCTCGAACTGGTCTTTCCGATATATGACGACAGCTTAATGAAGTCGACCTCACATTCGACATCAATTTCTCGTATTAAATCGGCAATAAAAATGAAACTGCCATTCAATACGCCAATCAGAATGGGCGTTTTTGATTCATAGTCCCGGCTTATCTGAGCTCCCAACTCCTGAACGCGGGTGAGGATTGTGCTTTCGCTTATTAATTCTTCAAGCAGCCAGCCTTCATATTCTCCGTTGACATCTACCACCAATTTTGAGGGATAATTGACGCTCATGTTTTCCTGATTGCTGTGATTGTTAACACCTTTTTCGTTTTGGGAGTCACCCACCCTCTCCCTGATCGCTTCACCCCCGGAATCCACAACACTTCGTTTCTCTCTGACAACAACGGGATCCTGTGCTTCTGCCAGACGGGGACTTTGTTGTCAGTCCATACGTCACTCACCTTTTTCGTTCCGCCGTTCGGAAGCCGAAGCATATCGCCCTCCTTCCAGTTCCGCCAGCATAAATCAAAACCGTGAATCTGTTCCCAATCAAAATACGCTGTCATATCGTTAGGAGACATCAACCTGTCGTTGGTTACAGTGGAATTTATGCTCGACGTAAAAGTGAACTCCTTTACGCGAACAGTCGTATCGGGCTGAAACCTCTCCTGGAATGGTCGTATTATCGGTTCAGTTGTGAACAGGGCCTCTGTCCGATCCTTCAAAATCTTTAACTCCCCAAATAAGCTGAGTTCCGAGCCCGAATCGCCATCCAGTACTATGCTTAATACCTGTTGCATGTGCGAGAAATTGAGGGAGTGTGCCGAAAACCCCAGGTCCGATAGACATTTGAAAATTATTATCTTCTGAATCGCAGTAAAATAGTTCCGGAAGGTACTAATATCAAGAATAATTTCCCCCGGAGCACGCTCAACAACAGTGAGTGTGTATGCCTCATCTCCGACTGACGAAAGATACTGTTCCATCTCACCCTGCACCCGGGCGACGCGGACTAACGTATCGACAACATTCGGATTGAGATTTTCCTGAATCTCCGGGAGCAGCTGGTGACGGATCCAGTTCCTCTGGATAGTCACATCAAAATTAGAGACATCCTGTCTGAACGGCACTTGCTGGTCCCGGGCGAACGCCATGATCTCCGCACGGGAAAAGTCCAGCAGCGGGCGCACTATATACCCTCTTTGCCTTCGAATCCCCTGTAATCCGGTCAGCCCGGCGCCTTTTAATACTCGCATCAGTACCGTCTCGGCCTGGTCGGATTTTGTGTGCGCAGTGCAAATGAATGCGGCGCCGGCCGACTGTCTCATCTTCTCCAGATGGTGATAGCGGAGCCTGCGTGCGGCCATTTCCACGGATTCGCCGGTTTTTTCTCGCTCGTCCTCTAAACTGACTCGTTCAGTCAAAACGTTCAAGTTGCGCTCCGCACAGTACCGGCGCACAAATTCTTCATCTGCTGACGATTCTGCTCGCAGGTGATGATTTACATGGCCGACCGTGAGCATGATGTCGTCTTCCCCGGCCAATTCCTTGAACAGTCTGAGCATGACCATGGAATCCACACCCCCGGAACAGGCCAGCAGCAAGGAAATTCCGGGGTGATACCATTCTGTTTTTCGTAGATGCTCTCTCAACCGATTGTACATAGATAACATTACATATAAATTCCATCCGAATCAAAAAATTTACTTTTGGATCTATGAGACTACTATAGAAACCACGAAAGAACACAGCCTGCCCCGATTCGTCGGGGAATTATCACTAATTATATAAATAAATAATAAACATGATATTATGTAAAAATAAAACAATAGTATATCATATTTCTACTATGATAAATGCAAAAGATTTCCGCTACACTTTTTAGACCAGACTCTTCCATATGATCATGACAATGAAACGATGAACGATTCTTTTCTGTAGTCCGGATAAATTTTTGGTTATTAAAGGGTCGGTCCCGTTCCTTCTGTCGCTGGCTTGACCGGGCGAGCATGGGGAGTTGCGCATCGCCAGAGTTCTCAACTTCGGCTCGAATTCTCCGGCGTCGCCCGCAACGATTACCGAGATTGGAGGCCCCGGTTCTCCACCAGGGATTGAGCGCTCCCTTTCGCGGTGGTGCGGCGACGATTTTATAATGAGTGGACTTGATAGTCTTGTTCATCTTTATATTCGTGAAAATCGTGTCATTCGTGGTTTCAATGAATTTCAATAATAAATTCGAAAGGTTGTATAAAACATATCGGGATAGGAACCGAAT
>DATFLS010000375.1:0-3005 GCA_035267465.1 bacterium | reverse complement strand
GTTACGGATGGAGTTTTCCGGCGATCTGACTTCGGCGATCGGTATCCGGGGCGCCTATAATTTCATTCCCCGGGTGCAGGATCCCTCGCTGTTCTCTGACAATCCGTTCATGATTGAGGTGGATCCGACCAGATATCGGATTGCCGATTTTAACCAGCGCCTCTATCCAGAATCTACCTCCGAAAGTGAGAGCGTCGGTCTGTATCAGAACCTGGACAGGGCTTCCCTGAGTATCGCCCTGCCGGCTGCCGATATTTATCTCGGTCGTCAGGCCATCGCCTGGGGCAGTTCAAAGGTGATAAATCCCATAGATGTCATTGCGCCGTTCACCTTTAATGAGCTGGACACGGAAGAACGCATCGGCGTGGATGCGCTCCGGGTGCGGGTGCCCATCGGATTCATGGGGGAGTTCGATGCCGGATATATCGCCGGGCCGGATCTGGATTTCGAGGAGAGCGCGGCGTTTCTTCGCAGTAAATTCTATGTGCAGCAAACTGATTTGAGCCTGCTAACCGTGGCCTTCCGCGAGAACCTCATGTTCGGAGTGGACATGGCACGGTCCCTGAGAGGGGCCGGCGTTTGGCTGGAAGCGGGGTATGTATTCCTCGACGCATTTCAGGAAGATCGCGCCCTGGCAAACGATTATTTCCGCGGAACCGCCGGAATTGATTACAGCTTCAGTGACGGGGCCTATGGTTTTGTCGAGTATCATTACAGCGAAGCGGGGGTGGAAGAGTCCGAGAATTACTACTGGAATTTCATGCAGAATAAGGCGTATTCGGAAGGGTCCGTCTATCTGCTGGGAACGAACTATGTGATCCCCGGAATTGTGTATCAGATCACCCCGCTGATAACCCTCACCGGTCAAGCCATATACAACGTGGATGATCGTTCCCTGTTCCTGGCGCCCATATTGGAATATAATATTGCCCAGAATATCTATATCGGCGGTGGAGGGTTCCTGGGTTTCGGGAAGAATCCGACGGTGGGTGGCATTGAGGTCGGGGCACCCTTCCCCGTCTTCCGCTCCGAATTCGGTTCCTATCCCGATATGTTTTATACAACCTTTCGAATTTATTATTGAAATTCATTGAAACCACGAATGACACGATTTTCACGAATATAAAGATGAACAAGACTATCAAGTCCACTCATTATAGAATCGTCGCCGCACCGCCGCGAAAGGGAGCGCTCAATCCCTGGTGGAGCACCGGGGCCTCCAATCTCGGTAATCATTGCGGGCGACGCCGGAGAATTCGAGCTGAAGTTGAGAACTCTGGCGATGCGCAACTCCCCGTGCTCGCCCGGTCAAGCCAACGACAGAAGGAACGGGACCGACCTTTTAATAACCAAAAATTTATCCGGACTACAGAAAAGAATCGTTCATCGTTTCATTGTCATGATCATATGGAAGAGTCTGGTCTACAAAGTGTAGCGGAAATCTTTTGCATTTATCATAGTAGAAATATGATTTACTATTACTTTATTCTTACATAATATCATGTTTATTATTTATTTTTTTTATATAATTAGTGATAATTCGTGTTCATTCGTGGTTTCTATAGTAGTCTCATGGAATAAATCTTCGCAATCTTCGCGACCATGACCATTCCTAAACAGATTTAATATTCGTGTCGTTCGTGGTTTCTCGATTTCGTACTCAGCCTGGAAAACTCAGGTAAGGGCACTTTTCTATCGTCATGCATTTTGGGACACCCGGATTTCGGAATTTTTATTTCAGGTTCCCTTTGCTATATTTATTCGTTATTGGACACCACAAGATGATCTCTAATCTGGGGAGGCAGGAATGGACGTCAGTATCGAGTATTGCAATGCATGAAACTATTTACCCAATGCCGCCAGTTTGGCGCACGCTATCCTGAAAACATTCGGCAACGCTATTACCGGTCTCACCCTTATCCCCTCAGGCGGAGGGGTGTTTACGGTGAAACTCGACGACGAATTGGCGTTTTCCAAACAGCAGGAAGGTCGGTTTCCGGAAGATAGTGAAATCATCAGCACGATTCGTAATCGTCTCAAGTGAATAGAATCACAGAGAATGAGTATCCCAGGCGATGCCGGTATGTCGATAATGACGAACTCCGGAATTGCAGGTATTAAACGGGCAGGGGATCAAAGTGCCAGTTCCCCACCGGACGCCCCCGGGTGGCTGCATGTCGTATGGAGATAGAATAACGAATCCCACGAGTATGCATTGAAAAGGAACGGATGCTTCCATGGAAGAGACACGACTACAAAAACTGACTTCCAGAGATAAACGGCTGTTATGGATTGCCATTGGGATTGCGATCATCTCCGGGGTGATAGCCTGGATATATTTCGACGATGCCTTCCCCGAGGCGAACATCCGATTTGAGGTGGATCGGGATGCCTCACAAACCATTGCCACGCAGTTTCTGAATTCTCGGGGACTGGAAGTCACTCCCTACCGGCATGCCTCCATGTTTGATTATAATACCGAGGCTAAGGTTTACCTGGAGCGGGAAGTGGGGCTGGAGGAAGCCAATCAGCTCATGGGAGACGCCATCAAAATCTGGCGGTGGAATCATCGCTGGTACCAGTCCCGACAGAAAGAAGAGTTCCGGGTACATGTCACCCCCCGGGGTGCCGTCAGCAGGTTTCAGCATATTATTCCGGAAGATGCCGGGGGTGCGCGTCTACCGAGGACTGATGCGGAAGTGCTGGCCAGAGAATTTGTCACAGAGGAGGTAGGCCGGTCACTCGCCCCGTTCACTCTCATCGAGCACTCGGCGGAGAACCTGCCAAATCGCACTGACCATACGTTCACATGGGAGCGGACCGATCTTCTGGATACCGATGCGACCTATCGGTACGAAGTGGTGGTGCAGGGGGACCAGTTTGGCGGATTCCGGGAATATCTGAAGGTGCCCGAGGCCTGGTCCCGCAGCTATCAGGAAATGCGATCGGCGAACAACACCACCAGCATTGTGGATTCGTTATTCCTGCTGCTGACCATGGTAGCA
>DATFLS010000374.1:0-5738 GCA_035267465.1 bacterium | reverse complement strand
CCCGGGAAAAATAACCGAAGGAGTAATAATGCATCCAGTCACCCAGATTAATGAAGGTTCTCCCCTCCCCGGATGCGACGAAGGGATGATGAAAATGCCCCATAATCACATAATCATACCCGTTATCTAGCAGCGGCAGCGCATATTCCTGGTAGGCCTGTTCGACCAGCCGGCGGTTTTTTTCGGGATCGAATTCATTCACCTTGCGCGAAGTGGACGCCACCTTCCGGGCAATCCGGAATCCCAAATCGGGATGGATGAACCGAAACAGCCGAATGGTGAAGGGGTGCCGGAAAATTTTCCGCATGGCGCGATAGGATTTATCCTTACCTAAAATACCGTCCCCGTGACAGATCCAGAATCGTTTCCCCCCGTACATCAACTTGATGGGAGCGGGATGGAGTTGAATGCCCAGATCGTGCTCGAAGAAGGATTCGGCCCAATAATCATGGTTGCCGGCCAGGTAATGAATTTCGATGCCATGCTCTGTCAGATCCCGCAGCAGGACGATGAGGTCAAAATGCTGGCGGGGGATCACATAGCGGTACTCGAACCAGAAATCGAACAGGTCCCCCACGATGTATAAATGCGCCCGCTGTGCCTTCACATCCCGGAACAGGATTTGTAAGCGACGGACTTTTTCATCGTCCTGGCTTGTTCTGTCGATATGAAAGTGTAAATCCGAGATAAAGTAGAGTGGAACGGCCATTCCCGGTTTCCCTGGTTCCTGGATTATGCACCTTGACTCCGCCGAAATTAGCAGGCTGATCTCCTTTTGTCAATGAGGTTTTGATTTATCCTTCCATGGATGCGGCTCTGTTTCCTGAGTGGATGCTCACGAGAGGGATCGGTTTCCGTGGTGCTAAAAACATATTGACATCAGCTGGTGATCTCCCTAATGTTGAGAGGGCACAGAGCGGGATGAGAGTGGAGGAAACGAACGCGTCTTCCCTGATTCGCAGGTACGCATTGATTAATACAAGGCACATGGTGGCCCGGTGAAGGAGAGCGAAAATTTTCGTAAACAATGAGGGCCCGCTCTGCGTCGAATCAGTGAAAATCGGAACCTTTTCACTCATGTCTTGTAGAAAACACTACATAATAAACACACTTAACCGAATGATGATCGTTATGAAAAGAACACAAATTTACCATCTGGTCGTCCTCATATTCCTCGGAATATTCAGTGTGGGGTTCATTACGCCCGATGCCCTGCAGGCCCAGATTTTTGGACAGAATAAGGTCAATTACGAGAATTTTAATTGGTCTTTTATTCGCTCCGAAAATTTTGACGTTTACTACTACGGGGATAACAAGGATCTGGCGGTGTACACGGCGGAGACGGCTGAACGGGCATTGGTGCAGGTTGATGAGGAACTGAACTGGCACATCACCGAACGCATTGCCATTATTGTGTATGAATCACACAATAATTTTCAGCAGACCAATGTTACCACCCAATATCTTCCGGAAGGGGTGGGCGGATTCACCGAACTCTTCAAAAACCGGATCGTGGTTCCCTATGAGGGAGATTATGAGCAATTTCGCCACGTCATCCATCACGAACTCACCCATGCTGTGATGAATGATTTTCTGTATGGAGGTTCGCTCCAGTCGATTGTCAGTGGCCGGGTCACGGTCCAGCTGCCTCTCTGGATGAGTGAAGGCTATGCCGAGCACTCGTCACTTTACTGGGATACGAAAGCGGACATGACCATTCGCGATCTGGCGGTCAACGTGCAGATCCCTGACCTGAATCAATTGAACGGATATCTGGCATACAAGGGTGGGCAGGGCGTGATGCGGTATATCGCAGACACCTATGGAAAGAAGAAGGTCGGCGAAGTGTTCACACAGATCAAGCGGAATCACAGCGTGGAGCAGGGAGTGCGTGCGGCCCTGGGCGGAGACTTCGAGAACCTGAACAGACGATGGAGAAAGTACATCCGGGAGCAGTACTGGCCGGATATCGAAGGACGGGAAGACATCGTTGACATCGGCACCCAGCTGACTGATCATGACGAATTGAGAAATTACTACAATATCGCGCCGGCTATCTCACCCGATGGCGGCCGGATTGCGATTCTCTCCGACCGTGACGGATATGCCGATATCTTCCTCATCTCTGCGATTGACGGCCGGGAGATCAAGAAAGTCATTTCCGGGGGACGGACTCCCGACTTTGAAGAGTTGAAATGGCTGCAGTCAGGCATCACCTGGTCTCCGGACGGAGAGAAAATTGCCCTGACCAGTAAAATCGGTCCCAGAGATGCGCTCAATATCATCGATGTGAATACGGGAGAGAAGAAGTCCTTCACGTTCAAGACCGTGGAAAATCTGTTCACGGCGGAATGGTCCCCGGATGGCAAGAAGATCGCCATGGTCGGGCATCAGAATCGTCAGAGTGACATCTATGTGTATAATCTGGAAACCAAAGATCTCCGGAATATCACGGATGATATTTACAGCGATTCCGAACCCCGCTGGTCTCCGGAGGGCGACAGGATTATGTTCATCTCGGACCGTGGCGACAATTTACAGGCTGGCGTAAACGCCATGTATCAGTACGATTATACCAATAAAGATATCTACATTTATCATCTGGAGGATGAGTCCATCGAGCGGGTCACAGACTCTCCTTATGAAGAAAATTATCCTGCCTGGGCCCATACGGAAAATAAAATTGCCTACACCTCGGATCGGTCCGGAATCCATAATGTTTATCTGCACGATCTGGAGACAGGGGAGAACTATGCGGTCACCAATATTCTCACCGGGATACAGCAGCTGAGCTGGTCCGGGGATGATTCCAAACTGGTGTTCTCCGGTTATAAAGAGATGGGCTGGGATATTTACATTTTAACCAATCCCTTGAAGATCGAGCCCGGCTCGGTGAACCCGCCGCGGACGAAATTCAGGAAACTGGAACAGGATGAAGGGCTCCCGCCGGTGTATTCCATTCCAGGCCAGGCTCCGGAACAATTCGCTGATTTACAGCTGGAACCACAACAGCCCACCTCGAAGACCGAGGATGAGCAGGGGGGATCATACAGCAGCTACGTGTTCGCACCATGGCATAATCCGGACATGGAGATGACAAGCGCGCCCGATTCTCAGGCAGTGTTCCCGGAAGATACGCTGGAGTCCAAAGATGAATCGGGTGACTATGTCGCACACAATTATAAAACGAAATTCACCCTGGATCTCATCAACAGCCAGGCGTATTACAACACCTTCTTCGGATTCCAGGGCAGCACCATTTTTATGTTCAGCGATATCCTCGGGGATCATCGGTTCCTGCTGGCCACCGATATGTACGTGGATTTGCAGAACAGCAGTTACTTTCTGACATACGAGTACCTGAAAAGGCAGACCAATTACGGATTAACTATCTTCAATTCCCCGAATTTTTTCCGGCACTATTTTTACGGGCTTATCCGTTACCGGAACTACGGCGGCGTGTTCACGGTGTCGAGACCGTTTAACAAATTCAGCCGGATTGATTTCAATGCGCTGTATTATAATGTGGAAATGAAGACCCTGGATATTCCGAACGATCCCCTCTATGTGGAAGCCGGTCTTTACCGCCACGAACTCATTCAAACGGTGCTTCCGTCGCTGTCTTATGTTTATGATAATACCATATTCGGGTATACCGGTCCCATGGACGGCCTGCGGTTTAACGTCACCTATACGCACAGCCCGAAGTACAATAAAAACAGCCTCGATTTCCAGACCGCTGAGTTTGACATCCGGAAGTACTGGATGCTGAATCAGAACTTTACCGCGGCCACCAGATTGACGGCCGGGATCAGCGAGGGCGAGAACGCCCAGCGGTTTTTTATGGGCGGTGTGAGCAACTGGTTGAATCGGCGGTTCGCCGGAGGCCTGGATACCTACATCGGGGATCCGGAGAATATTTACTTCTCCAAATTCGTGACGCCGGTGCGCGGATCCCGGTATTATGAACAATTCGGCACCCGGTATTTCCTGCTGAATTCGGAATTCCGGTTCCCATTTATTCAATACCTCATCATGCGATTTCCGCTGCCGATGTTTTTCCAGAATGTCCGTGGCGCGGTGTTCTGGGACAGCGGCGCGGCCTGGACGAACGGGGACCTGAATATCCTCAGAACCGACCAATTCGGGCGGCGGGTGTTCGATGACATGATTGCCGGGTATGGGTATGGATTTCGGATTTTCTTCGGATATTTTCTCCTGAAAATCGATGTGGCATGGGAACTGGAGAGCTTCCATATTTTCCGGGATGCATCCAAACCGAAGTACTATTTCTCGATTGGTGCCGATTTTTAAGTAACCGGTCCGCTCTCTCCGGCCTGACAAATGAATCCGTATTCTCTCTGTGATGAAGCAGTTGGAGAGAATACGGATTTTTTATATTTTTCAGGGTGTTTATGAGTACCATACTTCGAGTCATTCAGCAAATCGGTCGCTCCACGATAGAATTCTTTCGGGAATTCGGCAGCCTGAATCTTCTGACGCTGAACATTGTGAGAAATTTGCGCTGGATGCTCAAGGACCGGGAACTGGTGGTAGAGCAGATGATGCAGATCGGGGTGAAGGGTATTCCGTTGGTGACAGTGGTCTCAATATTCGCGGGGGCCATCTCTGCCTGGCAGGCTGCCTACCAGCTGGAAGGGGTGATGCCACTGGATTTCCTGGGATCCGCTGCCGGGAAGGGGATCCTGCTCGAGATGGGTCCGGTGCTGACCGGGCTGGTGATCGCCGGGCGCAACGGCGCGTCCATTGCCGCCGAGATCGGGACCATGCGGGTGACCGAACAGATTGACGCGCTGGAGAGTATGGCAATCGATCCGGTGCGCTACCTGGCCATGCCCCGGGTGGTGGCGGCGACAATCATGATTCCGGTGGTGGTGATCTTCGCCGATACCATCGCCATGGGAGGCGCATTTTCGGTGGCTTACCTGGTATATAACCAGGGCGCCCCCGTCTTCTTCGGAGCGTTCCGGGATTACTTCGATATGACCGATCTGGTGATGTCCCTGACCAAGGGAGTGGTGTTCGGATTCAGCACGGCCTTAATCGGAGTCCACGTGGGACTGCAGGCGCTCGGTGGCGCGAAAGGGGTGGGATTGACGGCTATTCAATCATTTGTGTATTCCTCCGCCGTGATTCTGATTATGGATTTTTTGCTGGCCACGATAATACTCTGAACCGGACGTGATCGCCGGAAGACTTTGTGATAGATCGGCTGATTGAACATGCGTCTTCGAGAAACCGAATGTGACGAGTGATGGCAAAGAAACGATCCATAGTGTATTCGTGTACCGAGTGCGGGGCCCAATTTCCGAAATGGCAGGGACGGTGCACGGAATGCGGCACCTGGAACACGCTGGTTGAGGAGGTGTACCGGGATCGGGATCGGACGAAGCGGGCCGGCCCAGCCAAACCTCCTGTGAGCCTCCGGAAAATTAACGCCGCCCCTTTGTCCCGCATCTCGACCGCACTCAAAGAATTCGACCGGGTCCTGGGCGGCGGACTCCTTCCCGGCGGCGTCATCCTCCTGGGCGGCCATCCGGGAATTGGCAAGTCAACACTCGTGTTGCAGATCCTCGGGAACATTGTCGGGCATTCCTCTGACGTTTCCGTGTGCTACTTCTCCGGGGAGGAGTCGGAAGAACAGATCGGGATGCGGGCGAACCGCTTGCACATCGATTCGGAACTGGTGCTGATCAGCAATGAAAGTAATGTGGAGA